>JACQRE010000150.1 GCA_016206585.1 Candidatus Omnitrophota bacterium
CAGGGGATGACCTCGCGCCGCTCATCCGCCGCGATGTACTCGATCTCGTTCTTGATGTTCATGTGCCAATGGATCCCTGTCGGGTCGCCGACGGCGGGATCCCCGCCGCCGATCTTCAGCAGCATCTCGATCTGCCAGGGGCTGTTCTGCTCATCCGCCAGGTAGTGGTGGAACGTCTTCTGCTGCGCGCCGAAGAATTTCGACGGCCAGTGGCACTGCTCGCACGTCTCCTGCGCCGGCCGCAGGTTCCTCACCGGCGTGGGGATCGGCCGTGAGTACTTGTTCGCCACGACCGAATACACCTGATACAGCCCGCTCAGCTTCGAGCGCACGAACCAGTCGGCTCCGGGTCCGACGTGGCACTGCACGCACGCCACGCGGGCGTGCGGCGAGTGCTGATAGGCAGTGTACTCCGGCTTCATCACCTGGTGGCAGAGGAGGCCGCAAAATTTCACCGACTCCGTGAAGTGGTAGGCGCGATAGCCGGTCACCGAGAGGAGGGCCGCGGTCAGGATGACCGCGAACAGGACGGCCAGGACGGCGGCCTGGTGCGCCGGCCGATTGAGATCGACGGCGGGAAGCGGCGGGACGGGGAGTTCCGGGTGGCTCCGGCGCCGTCGGCGCTCCCACAGGACACCCAGCAGCGCCAGACCGACGCCTCCCATGGCGACGAACGGGAGGACCAGATACACGAGGGCCGCGAGGTACGGATGGGTGCGCCGATTGAGCATGTCCATGAACATCATCGGCAACCCGAACGCCGTGCTCGTGATCGTAATGAAGAGGCCGAAGACGCTGAGGGGATTGCGCAGCAGGCTGGGCGACTTGGGAGAGGGGACGGCCATCGGCGACGGCTTACTTGGAGCGGGACTCAAACTCTCGGATGGCGAGGAGGAGCCCGCCGACCAGGAACGCGATGATCACCAGGGTCACCCAGAGCCCCTGGCGGCGGAACCGAAACTCATGCATCGCCCGGTGTCCCTGGCCTTCGGCTTGACCGGCATGCTGGAGTCCCTCCTCCACGATCGGCTCCATCGCCGGCGGGGAGAAGGCGTGCACATAGGTCCGGGCCTGCGTGAGTTTCGTGTCCGCTTCATGGAGTTCGAACTCGGCCTCGCCCATGTCCATGCCTAACTGGGCGGCCTGCTCCACCGCCGCCTGGGCACCGGCCACCTGGGCCTTCAGCCGCTCAATCGACGCGCGCATCTGCTGGGCGCTGCGATAGCCCGCGGAGCCGGGCTCATGACAACTCACGCAGACGGCGTCCGCACCCACCCCAAGCATCTCATCCGAGGGTTTGCGAATCAAGTGGTTCCCGTGGCAGACCTCGCATTCCGGCAGCCCCAGCGCTTCATGGGCCGCCTTGTGGGGGCTTTTGGCGAAGAGATCGCGGGTCAAGCTGTGGCACTGGGCGCAGACGTTTCCGATGGCGATGGTCCCGGGCCGCGACGCTTCATGCGATCCGTGACAGCTCGCGCAGTGGGGTGCTCCGCGATCGCCCCGGAAGAGCAGCGCCTGGCCGTGGACGCTCTGCGAGTACTCCCAGTGCTGCGTCACGGGCAGCCCATGCCGCTCCATGCGCGTCGCATCGTTGTGGCACTCGGCGCAGGTGCCGGGGATGTTCGTCGGGTAGACCGGCGAGAACGGGTCCTTCTTGGAGCGAACCCCATGCGCCCCGTGGCAGCTCGTGCAGACCGCCACATCCGGATCGGCCAGGGCGTTGCGCTTGCCATGCTGGCTCGTGAGGTATTTGAGGTGCTGATCCGTCGGGAGGTTGGGATTGTATCTGCGCATATAGACGGGATCCCCGTGGCAGCGGGCGCAGAATTGCGGAATATCCTGGCGCGCGGGACGGCCGATGAACCCTTTGGCGGGATCCATCGCGGCCGCTTGATCCGCCGACGTCGCATCGCCTCCGTGGCAATCCGCGCACGAGAGGCCCCGTTGGACGTGGATATCGTGGTCCATCATCTGGGTCGGAGCGGACTCCTGCCCCGCTTCGAACGTCTGGTGGCACTCGACGCAGCTGTTCGCCGACTCCGCCGACACCGAGAGACCGTGGGACATTGAGACGAGGAGCCCGATCCCACCGATCACGAGCCGCCGCGGGGTCATCCCACCACCTGCGCCTCGCGGCGGTATACCGCCGCGGCGAGGCGATCAGCGTACATCATTTGCCATGTGATTCTCATGGGCTGGATGTTCCCACGCCTCGCGGCCACGCCATGGCGTGGCCGGCGCAGGTGGTGGGATCATGGATGGCGTCCGATCCAGAGAGCGTATACCGTCATGACCACGACATACCCGACGCCGAGGAGGCCGAATACCCAGACCAGCCAATGAGACCGGCCAGCCCGGGCCGGCCGATCCAGCCACGGCACCAGGAACAGCACCGCGCCGGCCAGCCCCGAGAGCCCCACCGCCACGAGCTCGCCC
>JACQRE010000151.1 GCA_016206585.1 Candidatus Omnitrophota bacterium
ATCAGCCATCGTCCGGATGCCGCTGATCACACCCTTTGACACGGATGCCGTCAACACGCCCCCCGGGTTCCCGATGGCGCTCACCGAGATTCCCACCGTGATGTTCCCATCCTCGGCAAAGCGCAGGTAATGCGGGGTCTCCTTCGGGATGCGGAGCAGGGCGAGGTCATAGCATTCATGGACTTTCAGCAGCCGCGCCGTGTGCTCCTTGGGGAACCGGGCCAGCGAGATCTTCGCCTCGGCGTCCGGAATCGCCACTTTGATTTCCTCCGCGCCGTCCACCACGTGACGGTTCGTAATGATGAGGCCGCGGTCCGACACGACCACCCCGCTGCCCAGCGCGACGCTCCCATCCTCGTAGAAGGCCCCGATCAAGACCACCGCCTTGGAGGCATCCGCGAGCGATGGCTGGGCCTTCGCCTCGCTGGGGGCGGCCGGCGGCGGGGCGGGGCGGTCGGCCGGAAGCACCGTGCCCGGCTGAGCCGTCGGTTCCCCGCGTTCCCATCCTGCCTCAAGCGGCTGCCCCGGCGCCTCGGCGTCCAGCTCGTGCTCGATAGAGAGGATCGCATCGGGCGCCAGCGTGATCGTCCCCATCTCGGTCTCCACCATGACCTCGGTTGCGGCCTGCTTGGTCAGCGTACCCCGCACCATGCCGCCGTTCTTCAGACGGATGATCTCCTCGGACGCCGCGGCCGGGGCCAGCAGCAGACCGGCCACGATCAGACCGCCGCTCCACGCCGGTCCCAGGCTCATGCCACGGCCGCGCTCACCCATGCGCCGCCAGCGCCTGCTCGACCCGCCGCAAATCCTCCGGGGTGTCCACGCCCACCGTATCGTGCACGGTTTCGAGGAGCTTGATCCGGTAGCCGTGCTCAAGCGCCCGGAGCTGCTCGAGCTGCTCGAGTTGCTCGAGCGGCGTCGGCTCCAAATGCGGGAACCGCAGCAGGAAGTGCCGCTGGTAGCCGTAGATGCCCAGGTGCTTCCAATAGGTTGAACTGCCTTGTGCTCTGACAAATGGGATCGGGGCGCGCGAGAAGTAGAGCGCGAACCCGTCGCGGTCCACGACCACCTTCACGATGTTCGGATTGACGACATCCTCGCCGCGGCGCAGCCGCGTCATCAGCGAGGCCATGGGGATGGCCCGGTGCTCCTCCAGGCACGCGGCAAGCTGGTCCACCATCTCGGAGCGGACGAGCGGCTCGTCCCCCTGCACGTTGATGATGATGGACGCGCGGCGCGCCCGGGCGACCTCCGCCACCCGCTCGGTCCCGCTGCGGGCGGCGGGGCTCGTCATCACCGCGCGGCCGCCGAAGGACTCCACCGCCTCCAGGATCCGCTGATCGTCGGTGGCGACCACGACCTCCTCCGCGCGCGCGGCGCGCGAGGCCTGCTCGTACACGTGCCGGATCACCGGTTTTCCCTGCAGCGCGGCCAGGGGTTTTCCGGGAAACCGCGTCGAGCCGTACCGCGCCGGGATCACCACCAGGGCGCTCATGGCAACGTGGAAGTCCGAAACGTCAGTGCCTGCGGCATGGTATAATATATCCCACGATGGATCGACGGACGATTCGGATTAGAACCTGGGACTACGGCACGATTCGCGTTCACCTCGCGCAACCTCGTGAAGCCAGCTACTGGCTCTCCAAACTGCTTCGGGAAGGCCTGTGGCACGAGGTCCGTCGGTTCCCCAGACCGGCGGTGGCACGGCTCCTTCCCCGCCTGAACATTCCAGCCGCCACGCGGAGATTCCTTGAGCTCGTTTGCCGCTAGGACGCAAGCGCTGGCGTTCCCTCGCCTGCTGACCAAAGGCCAGCGCGCGCTCGTGCGGACGATTGCTGAGAGCCCGTTGCAGCGACATGTGATTTTCACGGGCGGCACCGCGTTGGCGGCTGTGTACTACGGGCATCGCTATTCAGAGGATCTTGACTTCTTTGCACAACGCTCGCTGGATGCGGGGCTGCTGTTGCCGTGGCAGCGTTCCATCGCGCGACAAGGGTTTCGTGTCCAACGTGAAATCATCGGCGCGCGTCATCGTTACTTTGCGATCCCTCCACGAGCGCGGAGAACGGTCCGGATCGATTTTGTGGAATTCCCCTTTGAGCCAATCGAAGCCCCGAAGCTCGTTCCTGAGTTGGCGGTGCGCGTCGATTCATCCCTGGACATTGCGGTCAACAAAGTCCACGCGCTCACAGACCGGACAGAGTCGAAAGACTTTGTGGATCTCTATGTCCTGCTCCGCCACCATCCTGCGTGGCGTTGGGAAGCCTTGTTGGAATGGGTGCGGCTCAAGTTTGACCTCCACATTGACCCGCTCTCCTTTGCCCATCGACTCAGCCACGTGGGTACGCTCACCGTCTGGCCACGGTTCACGCGCCCGCTGTCACGCAACCATCTCCGTCACTTTTTCCAGGAAGCGGCTCGGCATTTGGGCCGATCAGCCTGGTCATCTAGTGATTCCAGCCGATCTTGACCTCGTCTTTCCCTCCAGCGTCACTCGACGTTTCACGTTGGGTCCCTTGCGGGGCTGGCGGTTCAGCCGATTCGTCAGTTCCTGAGGCGTCGCCACCGCGACCCCGAGCTTCCCCACGACGATCCCGGCGGCGTGGTTGGCCAGGCGCGCGGCCTGCGTCATCGTCGCCCCGCTGGCGAGCGCCAGCGTGAACGTCGCGATGACCGTGTCCCCGGCGCCGGCGACATCGAAGACCTCCTGGGCGACCGTCGGGATGCGGGTCTCGTCCCCGCCCCGCTCGAACAGGCGCATCCCGTCCTCACCCAGCGTGATCAGCACCCCGTCGCAGTCGAGGCGCCGCAGCAGCTCCCGGCCCGCCCGCTGCACGTCCGCGTCGGTCGCGAGGTCCCGGCCCACCGCCTCGCCCGCCTCCATCCGGTTGGGGGTGAGCGCCGTGACGCGGTGGTAGAGCTCGACGTGCTCCTCCTTGGGATCGACCGTGATGAGCTTCCGGCGCTGCCGCGCCAGCGGGATCACCGCCTCCAGCAGCGCGCGCGTGATGACCCCCTTGCCGTAATCCTCGATCACGACGGCGTCCACCGCCGGGATGCGGTCCGCGACCGCGCGGATGAGCCGCTCGACGACGGCCTGCGGCAGCGCCTCGCCGCTCTCCCGGTCCACACGGACGACCTGCTGGTGGTGGGCGATCACCCGGGTCTTCACCGTCGTGGGGCGCGGGGTGGCCAGCACGCCGCTCGCGTCGATCGTGCGGGCGGCGAGCTCCTCGCGCAGCATGCGCCCCCACCGGTCGTCCCCGACGACGCCCACCGCCGCGACCTCGCCGCCCAGGGCGCGGATGTTGTTCGCCACGTTGGCCGCCCCGCCGGGCATGAGCGATTCCGACTGGACCCAGACCACCGGCACCGGCGCCTCCGGGCTGATCCGGCTGACGTTGCCCCAGACGAACTCATCCAGCATGAGATCGCCCACGACCAGGATCTTCGCGCCGCGGAAGCGCGGGATGACTCCCTGGAGCGAATCGGTCGCCTGCGTCATCGTCACAACCGCTCGATGACGGCGCGCGCCAGGAGCGGGATCATGAGCTCGTGATGCCCCGTGATGTGGACCGCCCGCCCGCCGAGCAGGGTCGGCCGTTTCAGGACGTTCTCCGACGGCCGGTAGTGGCGGATCATGTCGAAGTCGCACGCCGTGAAGTCCTTGACGGACGAACCGAGGTTGCGCGCGACCGAGACCGCCTTCAGGAACACCTCCGGCAGGATCACCGCGGAGCCCAGGTTGGCCACGACCCCGCCGGCGCCCAGGGTGGCGACCACCTGGACCAGCCGCCGGAAATCCGCCAGCGAGGTTTTGCCGATCGCGGCGCCATCCGCGGTCGACTGCTGGTGGATGATGTCGGTGCCGATCGCCACGTGCACCGTCGCCGGCACCTTGAGCTCGTGGCAGGCGGCCAGCACGCTGAGCCGACGGTACGGCAGCCGGCGCGCGGCGATCATGGCCCCGACCGACTGCCCGAGCCCCCAGCCCTTCCGGGCGCCGTCCCGGATGGCGCGGTTGATGAGGCGGTGCGTCTCCTCGGCCATCCCGAAGGAGCCGTCGGCGAGTGCTTCCGCCACGTCCTCCGAGGTGGAGCCCATGAACGCCAGCTCAAAATCATGGATGACCCCCGCGCCGTTCATCGCGATCGCGGTGACGACCTTGCGCCTGATGAGATCGATGAGGAGCGGGCTCAGGCCC
>JACQRE010000149.1 GCA_016206585.1 Candidatus Omnitrophota bacterium
CGCTCCGGCTGTGCCCCCCCGACGGATGCGCAGGAAGTCCTCGCCGCGCTCGATGGGGAGGTGGACTGTCTCTTGGATGGTGGGCCCACACGGCTGGGACGGGAATCGACCGTGGTCGAAATTGTCAGCGGTCGCGTCGAGATCCGCCGCGAAGGCGCGATCCCGCAGGACGATATCCTCAGGACCGTGCGATGAGCGTCAAACAGATCTTGTTCGTGTGCACGGGCAATAGCTGCCGCAGCGTCATGGCGGAGGGATTGATGCGCCATGTCCTGCAGCGCGCCGGCATCGACACGGTCAGCGTCGACTCCGCGGGCGTCTTCGCCGTCAGCGGGATGCAGCCCACGCGGGAGACGCAGCGGGTGCTGGGGGACGCGGGCATCGACTGCTCCGCGCACCGGGCGCGGACACTCACGCCGGAGATGGCGCAGGACGCCGACCTCATCTTCGTGATGGAGCAGTTCCAGCTCGACGAGGTGCTGCGGCGCATCCCCAGCGCTCGAGACAAGGTGCACCTCCTGAAAACGTACGGCCTCGCCACACCGGATGCGGAACCGAACCCCAACATCCCGGATCCCATCGGCAAGCCGCTGGAAGTGTATGAGGTGTGCTTCAGCGACATCCGCGAATCGGTGGAACGAGTCGCCCGTTCGTTAGGGGTACACACTGGATGACACCACACAATGATCCTTCGTGTAACGTTTAACGTGGAACGCGTAACGGCCTGCCGGTAGGGTGCGATGACGCTTTCGCCTTCTACGTTAAACGTTTCACGTTAAACGTTCCGCGACATGCGCAGAGGGGCTCGTTCATCTCTGAAAGGAACTCTGGGGGTACGGAGGGTCGCTATTGGGGCGGATCATGGCGGCTTTGCGCTGAAGGCCAAGCTGGTCGCGTTCCTGCGGGCCAGGGGGGTGGAGGTCGCGGATCTGGGCACCCACTCGCCGAAACCGTGCGATTACCCGACGGTCGGCTACAAGGTCGCCGCGGCCGTGGCCGAGGGCCGGTTTGACCGCGGGATCCTGCTGTGCAAATCCGGCATCGGCATCGCCATCGCCGCCAACAAGGTGCCGGGCGTGCGGGCGGGGGTGTGCGGCGACCTCTTCGACGCCGAGCGCAGCCGGGCCCACAACGACGCGAACGTGCTGGTGCTGGGCGCGGAGAAGCTCCGCGTCGCCCAGGCGGCGCGGATCCTGGAGCGGTGGCTGGCGACCCCGTTTGAATCGGGCGGGCGCCACGAGCGTCGCGTGCGCCAGATCGCGGCGATTGAGCGCCAGGTGCGCCGCCGCAAGCCGACGCAGACCTGACCGGCAGAGAAAGGACCGCGATGCCACGATTGCGAGAGGTGGACCCGGACATCTACGAGGCGATCCAGCGTGAAGCCCAGCGGCAGCACGAACACCTGGAGCTGATCGCCTCCGAGAACTTCACGAGCCTGGCCGTCCTGGAGGCGCAGGGCTCGGTGATGACCAACAAGTACGCGGAAGGCTACCCCGGGGCGCGCTGGTACGGCGGCTGCGAGTTCGTCGACGTCGCGGAGCGGCTCGCCATCGAGCGGGTCAAGACGCTGTTCGGCGCGGAGCACGCCAACGTGCAGCCCCATTCGGGCACGCAGGCGAACATCGTCGTCTTCTACGCGATGCTCCAGCCGGGCGACACGATCCTCGCGATGGGCCTCGCGCACGGCGGCCACCTCTCGCACGGCCATCCCAAGAACTTCTCCGGCCGGTTCTTCACGATCGTGCCCTACGGCGTCAACCAGCAGACGGAGGAGATCGACTACGACGCGCTGGCCGCGCTGGCCAAGGAGCACAGGCCGAAGCTCATCCTCGCCGGCTACTCGGCCTATCCGCGCGTGCTCGACTTCGCGCGCTTCCGCCAGATCGCCGACGCCGTGGGGGCCATCCTGCTCGTCGACATGGCGCACTTCGCGGGGCTCGTCGCGGCCGGCGTCTACCCGAACCCGGTGCCCCACGCGGAGTTCGTGACCTCCACGACCCACAAGACGCTGCGGGGGCCCCGCGGCGGCTTCATCCTCTGCCGCAGCCAGTTCGCCAAGGCGATCGATTCGGCGCTGTTTCCAGGCAACCAGGGCGGGCCGCTCATGCACACCATCGCGGCGAAGGCGGTGTGCTTCAAGGAGGCGATGACGCCGCAGTTCCAGGCGTACCAGCGGCAGGTCGTGGTCAACGCCAGGGCGCTGGCGAAGGCGCTTTCTGCGCGCGGCTACCGCATCGTCTCCGGCGGCACCGACAACCACCTCCTGCTCGTGGACCTGACGCCGAAGGGGCTGACAGGGAAGGAGGCGCAGGAGACGCTGGAGCAGGCGAAGATCACCGTGAACAAAAACGCGATCCCCTTCGATTCGCTGCCGCCCGGCAAGGCCAGCGGGATCCGGCTAGGCACGCCGGCCCTCACCACGCGCGGCATGCAGGAGCGCGAGATGGAGGAGATCGCCGGCCTGATCGACGAAGCGCTGACGCACCGGCAGGAGCCGGCCGCCCTGCAGGCGGTCGCCCGGAAAGTCGCCGCGCTGGCGGAGCGGTTTCCGCTGTATCCCGAATTACGCGAGAAGACCAGCTCAGCCATCAGCCATCAGCGGTCAGCCCTCAGCTAATGCTGTAGCTGATAGCTGATTGCTGAAAGCTGATCGCTCCAATCCATGAAGTGTCCATTTTGCGGTCACGAAGAGGATAAGGTCGTCGACTCGCGGACGAGCTCCGACGGCGTCGCGATCCGGCGCCGGCGCGAGTGTCTGCGCTGCGGCAAGCGCTACACGACGTACGAGCACGTCGAGGAGCAGCCGCTCATGGTCATCAAGAAGGACGGGCGCCGCGAGCCGTTCGACCGCCACAAGCTCCTCGCGGGGCTCGTGAAAGCGTGCGAGAAGCGGCCGGTCAGCATGGACGACCTCGAGCGGCTGGTGGACGAGCTGGAGCGCGAGCTGTCCCAGCACTTCGAGCGGGAGGCGCCCTCCCGCGAGATCGGCGAGCGCGTCATGCGGCGGCTGCACGCGCTGGATCCCGTGGCCTACGTGCGGTTCGCCTCGGTCTACCGCGAGTTCAAGGATGTCGAGCAGTTCATGCGGGAGCTCAAGGACCTGCTCGCCGTCAAAGCGAAGTCGTGACCCCGGAAATCGCGCCCCGCCTCTTGTCAGTCTCCCCGCCGATCAGGCAGACTTTAGCTGTGTCAGACGAAAAGGCAAACTCACCGTGAGGTGAGGGCGCAAAACCGGGGTCAGACCACGCACGCAGGGGTCTGACCCCGGAAACGCTCAACCGGCGGGGTGAGGCGCGTTCGATGCGGCGGATGCTGATCGTGGAGGATGAACGGGATATCGCCGACTGCCTGCAGCAGTTCTTTCAGGCGCACGGGTTCACCGTGGCCTCGGCGTTCAGCGGAGAGGAGGCGCTCACCCGCCTGGAGGAGGGGGAGGCCGAAGTGATCCTGCTCGACATCCTCCTCCCGGGGCTGTCCGGCATCGAAATCCTCAAACGCGCTAAGGCGCTCTACCCCCGTGCACGGGTCATCATGGTGACGGCGCTGGATCGCGATGAGCTGCGCGTCCAGGCGCACCGCTACGGGGCGTGCGGGTACATCACCAAGCCCTTCGATTTCTCCAAAGAAACCTGGGCCGCGGTCTTCCACCCCTCAGTCTGAGATCAGTTCAGGAAGCTCTGGAGCTTGGCGCGGGCGCGCAGGCCGGTGAGGAATTCCTGGAAGCGGGTGTCCTGTTTCGCGCGCAGCAGCTCCTGGCGGAAACTCTCGCGTTCCTCGCCGAATCGGGCCAGGTCCGCCGGAATGCGCTCCTCCGGGCGAAGGAGCACGAACCCGCCCGGCGTCTCGAGAACCTCCGTGAGCTGGCCGAGCGGTGTCGCGAACGCCTGCTCGTTCACCGCTGGCTGGTAGCCGATCGGGACGATCGACTGCGTGCGGGTGAACCGGGCCGGGATCGCCACGCGCTGTTCGATCTCGAGGACCTCTTCGAAGCGCAGCCCCTTCCCCTGCTGGTCCTTCAACCGGGTCACAAAGGCCCGGGCGGCGTCGCCGGCGAGCTGTGTGGCGCGCTCTTCGACGAGCCGGGCGCGCACCTGGTCCCGAACCTCCTCGAGCGGCGGCACCCGTGAGGGGATGCGCTCGGCGACCTGCGCGACGTACACGCCGATGTCCGTCTCGATCACCCCGCTGACGGCGCCCACTGGCAGGTCCTTCACTCCCTCAAGGATGGTGGGAGATGGCAGGTCCGGGAGGGCCGGCGCGCGATCGACGTCGACCGGGCCGGCCGACCGCCGCGCGAGGGCCCGGCTCCTGACGATGTCCTCAAAGGGTTTCTTTTCGTCGAGGTCGTCCTGGAGATCCAGGGCCAGCGTCTGCAGCTGCGTGCGCGCCAGCTCCGATACGGCGCGTTCGCGCACCACGTCGCGCACCTCCTCGAACGGCTTCGGGCTGCTGTCCGCCTGCCGATCCAGCGCATCCTGGTGATCCGCATAGTAGGCCTGCAGTTGCTCCTCGGTGGGCTGGGTCTTGGAGCGCAGCTCCTCGAGCGACACGCCGGCGTAGTCGATCCGCACCTGCTCCGGATGCCGCATCTCCTCGGGCTTCGCCTCGTAGCGAACCCGCACCGCCTCATCGGTGACGGCCGCGGCCGCCTGGCCGGCGAACTCGGCCGGATCGAAGACCACCAGCGAGGCGCTGAGCGCTTCCCGCGCCTCACGGTAGGCCGCCTCGAGCTCATCATCCGGGACCGACGCGGCGGCCTTGACGCGGTCGACGAGCCGCTGGACGAGCAGGTCGTTGCGGACCAGCTCCTCGAACCGCCTTGGGCTGGTCCCGGTGCCGCGCAGGATCAGCTCGTACCGGGCGCGCGCGAACTGGCCGTTCTCCTGGAACGCCGGAATCTGCTTGATGAACTCGATCAGATCCAGATCGCTCACGTGCAGCCGCTCGCGGCGCGCCTCCTCGAGCAGCATGAGCTTGTCCCACGCGGATTGGATGAGCATGGGTTCGAGGAACTCCAGCGGAACGCCGGCCATTTGGGCTTCCCATTGCCGGCGCATCCCCTGCAGGATCTCATCAAACGTCTGCCGAGGGACGGGTTTGCCGAAGAGCGTCCCCACCGCGTCGCGATGACCCAGGCCGGAGATCCAGTTGGCGGAGAAGAAGAGGCCGAAGGGGATGACGAGCACGATGAAGATCAGGAAGCTGATCCGCCGGCGGACGGTTTCGGACTTGATGAGCTTCTTGAACATGGGGCTGTATTGTACTACAATCGTACGGCACTTTCCTCACGTCTCACACGCATCGCCACCGGGAGTCATCCATGGCCACCAAGCCCGCAATGCGATCACGACCAGCGAGCGCTCGCCAGGCCGCGGGGTCCGAGGAGCCCAAACGCCTCAAGCTCGGCCTGCCCAAGGGCAGCCTGCAGGAGGCGACGGTGCGCCTCTTCGATCGCGCCGGCTTCAAGGTGATCGTCAGCGAGCGCTCCTACCTGCCGTCGGTGGACGATCCGGAGCTGGCGCCGATGCTGCTGCGCGCCCAGGAGATGTCCCGCTACGTCGAGCAGGGCCTCCTCGACTGCGGGATCACCGGCAACGACTGGGTGCTGGAGAACGGCTCGCGCGTCGAGCGCGTGGCGGAACTCGTCTACGCCAAACGCACGCGGCACGCCGTCCGCTGGGTGGTCGCGGTGCCGGCGCACTCGCCGATCCGCGGCGTCAAGGACCTCCGGGGCAAGCGCA
>JACQRE010000156.1 GCA_016206585.1 Candidatus Omnitrophota bacterium
CGACATCGAGGACGACGGCAGCGTCTCCGTCGCCTCCAACGACGCGGAGAAGTCCAACCGGGCCCTCGAGATCATCCGCACGCTCACCGAGGACGTGGAGGTCGGCAAGCTGTACAACGCCAAGGTGAAGCGCATCATGAACTTCGGCGCCTTCTGCGAGATCCTGCCCGGCAAAGAGGGCCTGGTCCACATCTCCGAGCTCTCCGACAAGTACGTCCAGAAAGTGGAAGACGTCGTGAAGATCGGGGATGAGTTTCGCGTCAAAGTCATCGAGATCGATGAGCAGGGACGGATCAACCTCTCCAGAAAGCGCGCCATGTCCCCGTCGGACGGCGGGCGCTAGTCGCCCGCCGGGGTCCGGCGCGGAGGCGTCGTAACGCCCCATGGCTCCATCCCCGTGGCGAGCCCGCGCCGGTAGCGTACTCCTCGCGGCGGCCGGACTCTTCCTCGCGATCTGCTGCCTCACCTACAGCCCCGCCGATGTGCCGCTCCTGAGCTCCTCACCCCAGAACCCGCCGGCGAATTGGGGCGGCGCCTTTGGGGTCTGGATCGGCTTCATCGGCCGCGGCGGCTTTGGCTGGGCCTCGCTGCTGGCGGCCGCGCTGTGCGGCCTGTGGGCCTGGCGGCTGTGGCGGGGCGGCGTGCCCGAAGTGCATGGCCTGTCCGTGACGATCGGAACGGTCTGTCTCATCGCCGGCGCAGGCACCCTGTTCGCGCTGGCCGGCACCACCGACACGGCGAAGACGGACCTCGGCGGCCTCGTGGGATTCCTGCTCGCCCGGTCGGGCCATTACTACCTCGGCACCGTGGGCACCATGCTGACCGCGCTGTGCGTGGCGGTCCTCTCCTGGTTCGTCGTCTCGGGCCAAACGATCCGCGCGCTGGGGTTGGGCGTGTTCCGCCGGCTTGCCGCCGCCCTGTGGCGGCGCCCGATTCCGGTCGGAGCGGGCATGGGACCGGTGGACGCCGCCCCCGCACTCCGCGTGCCGGCTTCCTCCCGCGCCAACGAGCCCAGGAAGGCTGACGAGGCGGACGAGGCCCCGCCGGCGCGCGTGCGCATCCGCTCCACCGTCGAACCCAAGCCGAAGATGGTCCCCACGCCGCCGCGCCGCCAGGCGACCGGCGGCTTTCAGCTGCCCCCGCTCGATTTGCTGACCACCCCGCCGCCCATCGCACAGCGGCAGATCGCCGAAGACCTGCAGGCGAACGCCCGCGTGCTCGAAGAGACCTTGCGCGAGTTCGGCATCGAGGCGAGTGTGGTCAACATCGACCGCGGCCCGACGGTGACGCGCTACGAGCTCGCGCCGGCCCCCGGCGTCAAGCTCACCAAAATCGTCTCGCTCTCGGATGACCTGGCCCTCGTCATGAAAGCGGCGAGCTGCCACGTCGTGGCCCCCATCCCCGGCAAGGGGCGCGTGGGCGTGGATGTCCCCAACTCGACGATGACCACGGTGTACCTCAAGGAGATCATCACCGCGCACGAGTTCGCCGGCAACCCCTCGCCCATTGCGCTGCCGATCGGGAAGGACGTCTCCGGCCAGGCGATCGTCACCGACCTGCGCGAGTGCCCGCACCTGCTGATCGCGGGGGCGACCGGCTCGGGCAAGACGGTGTGCCTGAACAGCCTCCTCATCGGCATGCTGACGCACGCCAGCCCCGAGCAGGTGAAGTTCCTCATGGTCGATCCGAAGATGGTGGAGCTGGCCCTGTTCAACGACATCCCGCACCTGATCGCGCCCGTGGTGACCAGCGCGAAGAAGGCGGCCGTCGCGCTCAACTGGGCGGTGGAGGAGATGGAGCGGCGCTACCAGCTGCTGGCCGCCGCCGGCGCGCGGAACATCGACGCGTACAACAAGCTCCTCGCCGCGCGCGGCCCCACGCCGCCCAAGCTAGCCCCCGCGGAGGGTGGGGGGGCGGAGGTGCTGGCCGACGACGGCCGGCCGCTGCCGTATCTGGTCATCGTGATCGATGAGCTCGCCGATCTCATGATGAGCGCAGCACAGGACGTCGAGCACGCGATCACCCGCCTGGCACAGCTCTCCCGCGCGGTGGGCATCCACATCATCCTGGCCACCCAGCGGCCCTCGGTGGACGTCATCACCGGCGTGATCAAGGCGAACTTCCCGGCGCGCATCGCGTTCCAGGTCGCCTCGAAGGTGGATTCCCGGACGATCCTCGACATCAACGGGGCGGACAAGATGCTGGGCCGCGGCGATCTGCTGTTCCTGCGGCCGGGCACGGCCAAGCCGATCCGCGCCCAGGGCGCGTTCGTGACCGACGCGGAGATCGAGCAGGTCACAAACTTCTTGAAACAGCAGCGCACCCCGTCGTACGATGAACGGTTGTTGGAGCGCTCGAAGCAGCCGGAGGGCGCCTCCGGGCTGCTGGGGGAGAAGGACGAGATGTACGAGATGGCGAGACGGCTCGTCCTGGACACCGGCCAGGCCTCGACGTCGCTGCTGCAGCGGCGGCTGCGTCTGGGCTACGGGCGCGCGGCGCGGATTCTGGACTTGATGGAGCAGGAGGGGCTGGTCGGCCCGCCGCAGGGCAGCCGGCCGAGGGAAGTCTTGGTGAGTCGGGATGTGGCAGCCAGACAGGAGTCATAGCCGATGACGATCGGAGCCCAGTTGCAGCAGGCGCGCAATGCCCGGAAGCTCACGTTCGCCGAGGTGACGGAGAAGACGAAGATCCAGCCCTGGGTGCTCGAGGCGATTGAGGCGGACCGGCTGCCGGAGATCATGAGCCCGATCTACGTCAAGGGCTTCATCGCGACCTACGCGAAGTTCCTGCGTGTGGAGCCGGAGCCGCTCCTGGCCCAACTGATGTGGCCCAAGCCGGAGGAGCCGGCGGCCGCCGAGTCGCTGCCGCCGGCACAGCCCTCACTGCCGCCCATCACGATCCGGTGGCCCACGATTCCACGACCCGTCTTGCGCCGCGCGGCCGTCGCCGCGGTCGCGGTGGCGGTGGTGGCCGGGGTGGCCGTCGGGAAGCCGCGCATCACGCTGCCGAAGTTCAGCCTGCCGAAATTCAGTCTGCCGCAGATCGCCAAGGCGAAACCGTCGAGCCAGCCGGCCAAGAAGAAGGCCGTCAAACCGAAGCCGCTCGCCGCCACCCCCAAGCCGGCCCCCAAACCCGTCGCGACGGCTGCAGCCCCCAAGACAACCGCGCAGACCGAAGCCCCGGCTCCGGCGGTGCAGGCGGCGAGTGTCGCCCCAGTCGGTGAAGCGCTCAAGCCCCCGGCAGCCCCGGCGCTGCACATTGTGCCGTCGCAGCCGATGGAGCTGCGGGTGACCGCCACGAAGACCACGTGGATCAAAATCTGGGCGGACGGCAAGCTGCTCAGCCAGCAGCGGCTGCCGCGGGGCGCGAAAGAGCGGTGGACGGCCAAGCGCCAGTTCCAGCTCATCATCGCGAAGCCCTCGCAGGTGGACGTGACCCTCAACGGCCAGTCCATCAGCCCTTTCACGATCGCCCATCAGGGCCGCGTGTTGATCACCCACAACGGGGTCACGCGGCTGCCTGAGAGCCCCTAAGCGCCTTCCGATGCCCTCCGAATCCGCCGGTTCCCCCACTGTCAGCATGATCAGCCTGGGCTGTCCCCGGACGCTCGTGGACTCCGAGCTGTATCTGGGCCGGTTGCAGCAGCGCGGCTTCCGGATCGTCGAGGGGGTGGACGGCTCGGACACCGTCATCATCAACACGTGCAGCTTCATCGAGGCGTCGGTCAAGGAGTCGATCGACACCATCCTGCAGGCGGTGGAGCTGAAGAAGCAGGGTAAGGTGAAGGCGGTCGTGGTCGCCGGCTGCCTCGTCCAGCGCTTCAAGCAGGACCTGATCAAGGACCTCCCGGAGGTCGACGGCTTCGTCGGGGTGGACGGCTTCGGCGACATCGAGACGGTGGTCCAGCGCGCCCTGCAGGGCGGGCAGCCGCGGAGCCTCCGGAAGCGCCCGCAGGTGCCGCATCGGGGCGGCCGGGTGGCGCGCAGCCCGCTGACGCCGCCGCACTACGCCTATCTGAAAATCTCCGAGGGGTGCCTCAAGGGCTGCAGCTTCTGCGTGATCCCGAAGATCAAGGGGCCGCTGAGCAGCCGCCCGATCGAGGCGGTCGTCGAGGAGGCGGCTCAGCTCGTCGAGGAGCGCGGGGCTCAGGAGCTCATCGTCGTCGGACAGGACACCTCGGACTACGGGGTGGACCTCTACGGCCGCCCCCGCATCGCCGAGTTGCTGCGCGCCCTGGGCGAGGTGCGCGGCGTGCGGTGGATCCGGCTGCTGTATTGCCACCCGCGCGGCATCTCGGAGGAGCTGATCGCGACTCTGCGCGAGGTGCCGGCGGTGTGCAAGTATCTCGATTCGGCGATCGAGCACGCGGATGACGCGGTGCTCGAGCGGATGAACCGGAAGATCACCCAGGCGCGGATGCGCGAACGCATCGCGGCACTGCGCCGCGAGGTGCCCGGCATCACGCTGCGCACGTCGGTGATCGTGGGCTTCCCCGGCGAGACCGAGGCGGCGTTTGAACAGCTGCTAGGTTTTTTGCGCGAGATCCGGTTCGAGCGGCTGGGCGCCTTCACCTATTCGCGCGAAGCAAACAGCGCGTCGTTCCACTTGCCGGAGCAGGTGCCGGAGGCGGTCAGGAGCGAGCGGTTCGACCGGCTGATGGCGCTCCAGCAGGAGATCGCCGCCGGGGTCAACGCCCGGATGGTCGGCCGTGTCCTCGAGGTCATGATTGACGAAGTCGATGCGAACGAGCCCGGGCAGTCTGTCGGCCGCACGAGCGCGGACTGCCCCGAGGTGGATGGCGTCGTCTTCGTGCGCAGCCCGAAGCCGCTGAGCCCCGGCGCGCTCGTGCCGGTCCGGATCACCGACAGCCTCGAGTACGACCTCGTCGGCACCGTCGATCTTGTTTGACCCGCAACTCGCTAACCGGCGAGCCGATTCATGACGCTTCCCACCCAACTGACCCTCTTGCGCATCGGCCTCGCCTTTCTCACCATGGCGCTGCTGTTTCTGCCTGGCTGGCCGGCGAAAGCCGCGGCCCTGGCGGTCTTCATCGTTGCCGCGCTCACCGACTGGCTCGACGGCTACCTGGCCCGCCGGTGGAACCAGATGACGCCGACGGGGGCGCTCCTGGATCCGATCGCCGACAAGGTGCTGGTGCTGGGTCTGTTTCTCGCCTTCGTGCAGCTGCGGCTGGTGCCCGCGTGGATGGTGCTCGTCATCCTCTTCCGGGAGCTGCTCATCACCGGCGTGCGGCTCTTCGCGGCCAGCCGTCACGTCGTCCTCGCCGCGGCGAAGGAAGGCAAGCACAAGACCATCTCGCAGATGGCGACGATCGTCGTGGTCCTCTCGGTGCTGCTCATCGAGGAGCTGGCCGGGCGGGAGGGGATCGCGCCAGGCTTGCAGTCGTCCCTGACGTGGCTGATGGAGGGCTGCCTCTGGGTCACGATGGGCCTGACCGTGTTCTCGGGCGCGCTCTTCTTCTGGCGCCACCGGCACGTCCTGAAAGACGCCGTCACCCACTGATGCGGGCGTTCGTGGCGATGGCGCTGCCGCAGGATGTGCAGCGCTCGCTCGCCGAGTTGCAGCGTGAGTTGGCCAGAGCAGGGGCGGACGTGAAGTGGGTGGAGCCGGCGAACCTGCACCTGACGCTGAAGTTCCTGGATGAGGTCAGCGACGAGCAGCGGGCCGGAGTGGAGCAGTCGCTGCGGCGCCTCGCCGGCGGGCAGCCCGCATTCTCGGTTCGCCTTGGCGGGGTGGGGGCGTTTCCCTCAGCGGACTCGCCGCGCGTCATCTGGGTGGGCTGCGCCGAGGGCGGGGAGCCCATGACTCAGCTGGCAGAAGAGATCGAGCGAGAGACGAGTTCGCTTGGCATTTGCTCCAGCGCACGGCCATTCGCCGCGCACCTGACGATCGGCCGCGTGCGGTCACCCCGCCACCGGCAGGAGCTGGCGCGTGCGCTGCAGGAAGCCACCTGGCGCGCCCCTGGGCCGTGGCGCGTCGAGACGCTGACCCTCTACCAGAGCGTGCTGGGCTCGGCGGGACCGCGCTACACCGCGCTGACCGAGATCCCGTTGGGCGCGGCATAGAGGGAAAGAGCATAAGGAGGACCGGCATGACCGCACAGGCAACCACTCGGCAGATCAAGAAGGTGTGGCAGCAGATTCCGACGATGGAGGGTGCCGGGGTGCGCCTCAAGCG
>JACQRE010000159.1 GCA_016206585.1 Candidatus Omnitrophota bacterium
ACCAGCAATCCCGCCCGGAGGATCTATTACAGCATCGCGTACATGCCCCAGACGTTCTTTGACGGCACCCGCAGCGATGTCGATCTGGGGCTCGGCGTCCGCCTGACCAGCCAGCTATCCACCGAAGCCCGGTTTTCGCGTAACGACCTCGACCTGCCCGCCGGAGCGTTCGCCGTGGACGTCGGGTCCCTGCGGCTCGACTACGCGCTGTCGCCCAACATGACCCTGCGCACCCTGACGCAGTACAACTCGTCTACCCGCCAGTGGAGCACCAGCGCGCGGTTCCGCTTCACCTACCAGCCCGGGAGCGACCTCTACATCGTCTACGATGACGTACGCCGGGACGCCCTGGGCCAGCCGGCATACCGAGACCATCACCTCATTCTGAAGCTGACGTACCTGCTGTCACGCTAGCGCAAACCCACCAAGGCGCCGAGGGCGGCGGTAGCAGTGGAATTGCTTGCTCGGCGCGGCCGAGCGTACCTTAGGTTGGTGATCGGCCAAGGAGGGCGCCGTGCCGATCACCACGCAGTTCTCGAAGCGCTTTTACGAAACGCTGAGCCACGAGGTCGCCGATGAGCTCGTGGCATGGTTCAACCAGGTGGACGCCAGCTATCGAACCGAATTCAGCGAGCTGTTCAAGCTCCACTTCGATCGGTTCAACGACCGGCTCGAGCGGGAGATAGGCGGGCTGCGGTCCGAACTCCAGCGGGAGGTGGGCGGGTTGCGGTCGGAGATGCAGGGCCGCTTCGAAGCGATGGAGGGGCGGTTCGAGGCGTTCCAGGCCAAAGTGGAGCAACGGATCGCCGCCGCCGAGGTGCGGCTCATCCGCTGGATGTTCGTGTTCTGGATCGGCAGCATTGGGACCATGATCGCCCTCAACCAGTTCTAGCAACGCTGGCCCCACGCGACCCGCACACTAGCGTGACACGGCTGGGCTGGGTATGTGACCCCGCTCGGCTACACCGCAACCCACCGGAGCCGTAGCGCGTTCACCACCACCGACACCGAGCTGAAGCTCATGGCTGCCGCCGCGAGGATGGGGCTCAATAGCAGCCCGAAAAACGGGTAGAGCACACCCGCCGCAATCGGTACGCCGGCGCTGTTATAGGCAAAGGCCCAGAACAGGTTCTGCCGGATGTTCCGCATGGTGGCGCGGCTCAAGCGGCGGGCCCTCGCAATGCCGCGCAAATCGCCCTTGACCAGTGTGACGCCCGCGCTCTCCATGGCGACGTCGGTACCGGTGCCCATGGCGATGCCCACCTGCGCCTGGGCCAATGCGGGCGCGTCGTTGATGCCGTCACCCGCCATCGCCACGATCCGGCCCTCCTGCTGCAAGCGCTTGACCACCTCGGCCTTCTGGTCCGGCAGCACCTCGGCCTGGATCTGGTCAATGCCGAGCTTCCGGGCCACCGCCTCCGCCGTGGTGCGGCTGTCACCGGTGAGCATGACGATGCGAATGCCTTCGGCGTGGAGCTGCCGGATGGCCTCGGGAGTGGTCTCCTTGACGGGATCGGCGACGCCCAAGAGCCCAACCATCCGGCCGTCCACCGCGACGAACATCACGGTGGCACCCTCGCGACGGAGTCCCTCGGCCCGCTCAGCGGCCCCGGCTGCCGCGATCCCCAGCTCTTCCATGAGCTTCACGTTGCCCAGGGCGACGCGTCGCCCGGCCACCCTACCTTGAACGCCGCGACCCGTCAGCGCCTCGAAGTCTTCCGCGGCCGCGAGCTTCAACCCGCGCTCTTCCGCGCCCTGCACGATCGCCGCGGCCAGAGGATGCTCACTCCCGCGTTCCAGGCTCGCCGCCAGCATCAGGAGCTCGTTAGGGTCCGCGCTTCCCAACGGCGCGACGCTGGTCAAGCGGGGCTTGCCCACTGTGAGCGTGCCGGTCTTATCCAGCACCAGCGTATTCACCGCGCGCAAGACCTCGATGGCCTCCGCGTTCTTGAACAGCACGCCCATGGTGGCGCCTTTGCCGGTGGCCACCATGATGGACATCGGAGTCGCCAAGCCCAGGGCGCAGGGACAGGCGATGATCAGGACGGCCACGGCGGCGGACAGGGCAAAGATGAGGGACGGGGGCGGACCCACGACCAACCAGACGACGTAGGTCAGGGCCGCCATGCCGATGACGATGGGGACGAAGAC
>JACQRE010000154.1 GCA_016206585.1 Candidatus Omnitrophota bacterium
CTGCTGTACGTCAAGCGCATGTGCTTGATGCTCGACATGCGGATCCTCGCGTGGACGATCCTCGTCGTGGTGACGGGCCGCGGGATCCGGTAACGGTGCGTGCAAAGTTTTCGGGAGTGTGTCGTGTGTCGCAACACAAGGAGGGAGTGGCAATGAAGAAGTTCTTCTTGGCTCTCCTGGTGATCGGGGCGGTGGTCGCTCCGTCAACAGGGCTGGTGTTTGCGGACCCGGTGCCGGATCCCGAGCCATCGCCGGTGACGCCGGGCGCAAGCGGTGAGCAGAGCGTGGATGATGAGATCGGCAGCTTTATTGACGATCTCGACGGTGGCGGCGTGGACATCACTGAGGATCAGGCGCTGCAGTCGTTGGTGTTCACCTGCCCCCTGGGTGGTGACTGCCCTGGCGGCATCATCATCGAGCAGGCGGGGTTAGCTGATGAGAACCGGATGGGCATTTACGATATCGCCGATGCCGGTTCGGATCCAGACCGCGTCGAGATTTTCGTGGGTGGCGACACCGATGGCGCCACGGAATCCTTTGAGCTCTTCGACAACGGCGATGGTACCTTCTCGGTGTTTGTCGGCGGCTCGGACAGTACTGTAGACTTTGACGACAACGCGTTTCGGGTCTACATCGAGAACGACGACAATATCTTCTTCCAGGACGATTCCCGCAACGTCGATGGCGAGCGCCACGTGCTGATCTTCCACACGGAGGACGGAGGCACTGGTGACTTGAGCGGTACGGTGGTCCCGGATCACTCGTTCATCTTCGCCTTTGAGGATCTCCCGGAAGGTCCGTCAGACTTTGACTACAACGACTTCCTGTACCACTTCCAAATCCCGACCACTGAGCCGCCGCCGACCGGGGTGATCCCGGAGCCGGGCACTATGCTGCTCTTCGGGCTTGGCGGGATCGGGGCTGCGTTCTCGCGGCGCCGCAAGGTGTCGAAGGTCTAACTCGAAAACCAGCTCGACCACACTCCCTCCTTGGGATCCCGCGCGCTTCGGTGGACGGAGCGTGCGGGATTCTTTTTTCCTTCGTTGCAATGCGACAACAGAGTGTTGCGATTCTTCGTCATCTTGGCTGTCCTAGTTTGTCCGGCAAGAGGGGCACAAGGTCCATCCGATACTTTTTGAAAGACGACAAGACACAACATACGTTATAATAGGTAGTTACAATCATTCTCCGGCTCGTCTTGAATGGGGAAGTTGGTACAGAACCTGCTCTTTAACTACCTCAACGACGCCTGTACAGCGTCAGGAGGATTGTATGACCCATGCATCACGGATTGCGTTGGTGGCCATTGGCGCGAGTGCCCAGTTGCTCCTCTCCGGTTGTGGCGGGGGCGGGGACGGCAGCGGGTTCTTCGGCAGCCTCTTCGGGGGCGGCTCGGACTCGTCCGGGATCCTCGGCTCCTTCGCCTCAGCCGGCAGCGAGCTCTTGGGCGGCGGCGGCGGGGATGGCGGCACTGGCGGCACCGGTGATGGCGGAGTGGGCGGCGGTGTTGGCGGCGGCGCGGGAGGCTCTGGCGACTCCACGGGGAATGTCGCGGCCCTCCACAGCCCCGAACCTGGCAGCATGGCGCTCTTCGGCGGCGGGTTGGCCTGCGCCGCGATGCTGTCTCGCCGGCGCCGGAAGTCTTCCACCAAGCGATCGTAAGACCCATCGTGCTGAACCGCTGACGTTCACCCGTCGGCGCCTGCGCACGTGTGATGCCCTCCGTGTAGCCGGACCGTTCGCACTTCATTGAGAGGAGGCACGATGTCGATCGTGTGGTCGGTGCTGCGTGACATCGCCAAGCTCTTCGGGTCCCAGCGCAAGCTGTGGGTGCCGTTCCTCCTCGTCGCCGTCGTGGAGGCGCTCTTCCTCGGGCTGGTCTGGCTCGCCCCGCATCCGCCGTTTTCCACGTACCTGGCACCCCCCATCCGCTACTTCTTCAGCGACCGCGTGCTCCACTACCCCGCGCACCTCTGGTTCCTCTTCCACGTGATGAAGCACACGCACCTGGCCGCCCTCACGCTCGCGGGCGCCTTCATGACCGGGGTGGTCTGCGTCATGGTGCGCCAGGCGCATGACGAGCAGGCGCTGTCGCTGCGCGAAGCGCTGGTGGGCAAGCAGGTGCGCTATGGGACGGTGGTGATCCTCTGGCTGATCACGTGGGGGCTGGCGAAGGGGTTAGGGGAGGCCGCCTCGCAGATCACGCAGCCGGCCCTGTGGATGGCCTGGGGCCTGATCGGCGCGACGGTGCTGCTGCAAGCGCTGCTGGCCTACGCGATTCCGGTGGCGGTCTTCGAGCAGGCGAAGTGGTGGACCGCGCTGGCGCGCAGCGCGCGCGAGATGCTCCGGTATCCGGTCAGCACCCTGGTGGTGGTGGGGGTGCCGAGTGCCGCGTCCATCGTGTTCGGCATGGTGCTCACCCCCCAGCTCGTGTCGCACCTCATGCTGCGCGTCGCCCCCGAGATCGCGGTGCCGCTGGTGGCACTGCGGCTGGCGGTGTGGACCGTGATTGACGCCGTCATGACGGTGGCCATCGTGCATCTCTGGTGGCGGCATCGCGCGCCGCAGGCGGCCCCGGCTGCGGTCAAGGCCTCCACGACCCCGCCACCCCCATTCCTGCGGCCAGCCAAGGCGCTGCTCGGCGCCATGTCGATCATGTGCCTGTTCTTCACGGCCGGCTGCAGCGAGGCGTACAACGGCGAGCGGCTCTTCTGGAAGGCCCAGCAGGTCGCGGCCCCCGTCCTGAAGAATCCGGCGCAGGCGACGCCGGAGCAGTTCGCCAAGTCGCACGAGGCGCTGCGCCTCGTGATCGAGAAGGCGCCGGGCACCGTGTGGGCGGCGCGCGCGCAGGCGGGCATCGGCGGCCTCTTCGTGCTCCAGAAAGAGCTGGCGAACGCGCGGGAGGCGTACCGGCTCGTGATCCAGAACTACGGCCAGTTCAAGGACCTCGCGTTGAACTCTCGCGCGGCGATCGCCAAGACGTACGAGCTCGAGCAGGACTGGCCGGAAGCCATCAAGGCCTACAACGAGATCCTCGAGTTCCACCCCTGGAGCACGATCGGCCTCCAGGCGCCGCTCTACGTCGCGCTGATCCACAGCAAACAGCTGCAGCAGCCGGATCAGGCGGCGAAGGCGTACGAGCGCGCCGCGCGCCTCTACGAGAAGCTGATTCCGGACGCGCCGAACCCGGGGGCGGCCGCCCAGGCGAAGGGCTACCTCGCGCAGGCGTACGAGCGGCTGGAGCAGTGGGACCGGGCGATCGCGGTGCTGAACGACCTCCTGGTCTCGCCTGAAGGGGTGAACCGGCCGCTGACGCTCCTGATGCTGGGCTCCATCTACCAGACGCGCAAGAACGACCCGCAGAAGGCCGGCGAGATCTACACGCAGCTGATCACCGAGTTCCCCAAGAACCCGCTCAGCCAGGTGGCGGTCGCGCAGATGAAGCACCTCGGCCTGCCGATCCCTGAGGGCGTTGAGGCCTCCGGTGCCGCGTCAGACGCGGCCGACACGCAGACCACCAAGCCGGCGATTCCGCCCGTTCCGTCGCTGGGCGCGCCCGGCGTTGCCCCCAACTAAGGATGCTTGCTGCCGCCACCCGTCCCTCCGTTCGCCAGCTGACGACGGGACTGCCCTTCGCGGCGGTCTTCGCGCTGCTGTTCTGGCCGACCTTCGTGTGGATGGCGCAGCGCTTCGACGCGGCCGACTCCTTCTACTCCCACGGCTGGCTGATCCCCTTCGCCAGCGGCTGGCTCATTTGGCAGCGCCGCGA
Organism: Candidatus Omnitrophota bacterium; assembly: GCA_016206585.1. Lineage (GTDB taxonomy): Bacteria > Omnitrophota > Gorgyraeia > Aquiviventales > Aquiviventaceae > JACQRE01. The sequence goes on from JACQRE010000154.1 coordinate 3,770, forward strand.
GCGGCTCGGCCGGTGCGGCGTCCGCCCCAGCTACTGGGGGCTCGCGCTGCTCATCCCCTCGCTGTTGGTGCACACGGTGGCGACATGGTGGCAGATCGGGTTCGCCTCAGGGCTGGCGATGGTGGGCGCCGTCTATGGGCTCGTGTGGACGGTCTGGGGCTGGGGCGTCCTGTGGGCGCTGCGGTTTCCCATGCTGTTCCTGCTCTTCATGGTGCCGCTGCCGGGCATCCTCCTGCTGTCCATCAGCTTCAAGATGAAGCTGCTGGCGGCCACGCTGGCGACGCACGTCCTGCACCTCATCGGCATGCCCGCCACGCAGGCCGGCTCCACGATCCACGTGCCGGGGATCTCCGTCATCGTGGATGACACGTGCAGCGGGCTGCGCTCGCTCATCACCCTGATCGCGCTCTCGACGCTGTGGACGGCGCTGATGCCGCCTCAGGCGAGGCGGTGGCACAAGCTGACGGTCGTGGCGGCGTCGATCCCGATTGCGTTGATGGCGAACATGGTGCGGATCATCACGCTCGTGCTCCTGTCGGCGATCTACGGCCCGAAGATTGCGGAGAGTTTCATCCATTACGGCTCGGGCATCGTCGTCTTCGGCGTCGCGCTGGCGGCGCTCGGATGGCTGAGCCGCCGGCTGGTGCCCAGCGCTCCGACAGCTAGCGCATAACTCCCATGCCACGCCCCCACACCAAACTATTCCCGAACGTCAAGAAGCCCAAGTTTGGTGTGGGGGCGCGTGTGCTGGCGTTTCTGAGCCTGGCGGCCTGCGCCTGGCTGGTGTGGGCCGGGGACATGCCGTCCGCGACCTCGCAGCAGGCGGCACCAGTTCCGGACCGTCTCGGCCTCTGGGAAGGGAAGCCGCTGGAGGTCGAGGACCGGACGGTCGAGATCCTGGAGACGGACGACGTCTCGCTGATGGAATACCGGCTCGGCCAGGAGCCGCCGGTGTGGTTCGCCCAGGTGGCGGGGTTCGGCACCCGGGCGGCGTTTCACCCGCCGGAGCTGTGCTACGTGGGCAGCCACTACCAGGTCGCCGACCGCGGGCCCATCTCCGTGATCGTGAACGGCAAGGTCCGGGACGTGATGCGGCTGGTGGTCACCAAGGGCACAGAGCGGTTTGAGGCGTGGTACTGGTTCACCGCCGATGACCGGGTGACCCCCAGCTACTACCAGCAGCAGCTGTGGCTGGCGGCCGATTCGATCCGCCGCCGGCCGATGTCCGGCACGCTGGTGCGCATCTCGACACCGCTTGAGCATCCGGAGCGCGCGCGTCGACGGCTGCTAGCCTTTGTCGCATCGTGGGATAACAAAATCATCCAGGATGGATCATAGAGCCAGCCCCCTCGCCATGCCCGGTTCCCTTGACGCTCCCAAACGGGTGTGGTACCCTTCAAAGCTCAAGCCCAATGCGCGTACCCAGAAGGCGACCCGCATCGTCATGGAGCCGTCAGCACCTCAAGGCAACGAGTGGGAACAACTCTTCAGCGTGGCCCCCTGCGGGCTCATCCTGCTGGATGCGCATGCGGTCGTCCAATACCTCAATCCCTCAGCCGCCCAGCTCCTCGGCCTGGACCTGAAACGGTCGGTCGGGCAGCCGCTGACCGACCTGCTCCCCACCTGGAAAGGCACCCCCTTCTACGCCAGCCTGCCCTCGTTCCTCGGCGCGCAGTCCACGTTTGAAGCCATCCAGTTCGACGTGCCGGGGCCCGACGCGAAGGCGCTGCGCCTCTCGGCCGCCTACGTGCCCAATGGCGCCGCCAAGGCGCGTGGGGTGCTGCTGACCGTCATCGAGAACACCGAAGTGGCGACCTTGGAGCGGCGGCTGCACCGCGCGGAGTACCAGGCGTCGATCGGGAAACTCGCGCGCGGCATCGCGCACGAGCTGAACAGCCCGCTCGACGGCGTCCTGCGCTACACCCACCTGGCCCTCGAGCACCTCACCGAAGATTCGCCGGTGCGCGAGTACCTCATCCACGTGAAGGAAGGGCTCGACCGGATGGTGCGGGCGGTGCGCGCGTTCCTCGAGTTCTCGCGGCAGGTCACCACCCCGGTCAACCGCGTCGCGAACCTGAACCAGCTGGTGGAAGACGCGCTCCTGCTGGTGCAGCACCGGGCGAAGTTCCAGCAGGTGCGCATCGTGAAGCAGTTTGACGCGCAGCTGCCGGCGGTGCTCGACGGCGGGCTGCAGCACGCCGTCGTCAACCTCGTCAAGAACGCCTTCGACGCCATGCCGCGCGGCGGCACGCTGACCATTACGACGCGCACGGCGGGCTCGCAGGTCGTCGTCGACGTGGAGGACACGGGGTCCGGCATCCCGGAGGAGATCCGCCCGCGGATCTTCGAGCCGTTCTTCTCGACGAAGCCCATTCATCAGGGCAGCGGCTTGGGGCTGATCATCGCGAAGGAAGTGGTCGAGCGCTCCGGCGGGACGATTGGGTTCACGAGCCAGGCCGGGGCGGGCACGACGTTCCGCATCCAGGTGCCGCTGGCACCTTCGGAGGCTGCACCCAATGGAGCGTAACCGCATTCTCGTCGTCGACGACGACCCGCTGATCCGCGGGTCGCTCTACGAAATGCTGCGCGGCCGGCGGTTCGAGGTCGAGATGGCCTCGGATGGTGCTGAGGCGATGGACCACCTCGGGCGGCGGACCTTCCAGCTGGTCATCGCGGACTGGAAGATGCCGCAGGTGGACGGCATGAGCCTGTTGAGCCACATCAAGAGCCGCTATCCCGACGTCAGCGTCGTGCTCATTACGGGGTTCGGCAACGTCACCTCGGCGGTGGAAGCGATCCGCCAGGGCGCCTTCGATTACCTGACGAAGCCGATCCAGCCGGAGGAGCTCGAGGCGACGATCGTGCGAGCCCTCAGCCAGTACGCCGCGCCGAGCAGCGCCTCGGCGGTCGAGGATCCCTTTGCCGGCATCATCGGGAACGATCCGGCGATCAAGAAGCTCTTCGCCATGATCTCCTCGGTGGCCGAGAGCCCCGCGACGGTGCTGCTCGAGGGCGAAAGCGGCACGGGCAAGCGCATCGTCGCGCAGGCGATCCACCGCGCCGATCCCAAGCGGCGCGCCAACCCCTTTGTCGAGATCAGCTGCGGCGCCTTGCCGGAGACCCTGCTCGAGAGCGAGCTCTTCGGCCACATCCGCGGCTCCTTCACCGGGGCCATCCGCGACCGGCAGGGCCGCTTTGAGCTCGCCGAGGGGGGAACCATCCTCCTCGATGAAATCGACGCGTTCTCGCCGGCCCTCCAGGTGAAGCTGCTGCGGGTGATCCAGGAGCGGCTCTTCGAGCGCGTGGGCGACACGCGCACGATGCGCGCCGACGTGCGCGTCATCGCGGCGACGAACCGCCGGCTGGCCGAGCTGGTCAAGCAGGGCAAGTTCCGCGAGGACCTCTACTACCGGCTCCACGTGATCGCGATGCGCATCCCGCCGCTGCGGGAGCGCCAGGGCGACATCCCGCTGCTGATCACCCACTTCATCGAGCGCAGCGCCAAGGCGATGGGCAAGGCGGTGGCCGGGGTGAGCGACGAGGCGATGCAGGTGCTGACCGGCTACCGCTGGCCGGGCAACATCCGGGAGCTGGAGAACGTCATCGAGCGGGCGGTGATCCTCACGAAGCACGCCAAGCTGGACGTCGAGGATCTGCCGGAGGAGCTGCGGTTCCATTCCGACGCCACCTCGATGGCGGTCGAGGACCAGGAGGAAGAAGCGGTCGCGGCCGAGGCGGCGGATGGGTCCCTCGCCCTGCGGGATGCGCTCAAAATGCCGGAGCGCGACCTGATCCTGAAAGTGCTCGCGGAGGTGCGGTGGAACCGTTCGGAGGCCGCGAAGCGGCTGGGCATCCACCGCTCCACGCTCTACCACAAGATTCGAAAACTCGGGATTCACACGTCCTCGTAAGGCGCCGATATGGAGTGGGGGCTCGCTGAGAGAAGGTGATGGAGAGAGCTGGCGCCGCGGAACCCCTGTCACTCCGGCAGTTGGTTGAGCCAATCCGCTGGCAGCGCCTCCAGGACCATTTCGCCCGGGTCCTGGGGATTACCCTCCGCACGATCGCCTCTGACCACGAACTGCTCTCCGTCCCCAGCTGGCCCTCCGGCGTCGACCCCGACAGCGCCATCGGCCTCCTGAAGATCGGCGAGGAGCTCGACGCGCTCGTTCCCCCGCAACGCCCGCCCCAGTACACCGCCAACCTCACCACCCCCTTGGGGGTGACCTATGCCGCGGTGCCCATCCGCGCGACCGCGGATCAGATCGTCGCGTACTTCGTGACCGGTCCGCTCGTCGTGGGCCCGCGCGAAGACGAGGTCCAGTTCCACCGCCGCGTCGCCGCCCTGGGGCAGGATGCCCGCGCGCTGTGGCCGCTGATCCTCTCGTTGAGGCTCTACACCTTCGCCGGCATCCGGTCGGCGCTCAACCTCATCGAGGAGGTGGGGACGTCGATCGCGGAACTGGCGTACCAGGCGAACCAGTTCGGCACGGTGCTGCCCTCCTCGACCAAGATCGACCAGGCGGTGCTCACCTACCACACCGACCGCATCCTCCACTCGCTGCTGGAGGCGGCCACGCTCGCCATCCGGGCGGACGGCGGCTCCATTATGCTGTATGACGGGCGGCGGGAGCTGCTGCAGATGAAGACGGCCCTCGGCCTCAGCGAGTCGGTGGTGTCCGCGACGCGCCTCAAGCGGGGCGAAGGGATCGCGGGGTTGGCCGCCGAGCAGCGGAACATCCTGGTGGTGGACGCGCAGGTGACCGATGAGCGCATCCGCAACCGGATGCGCCGGCCCGAGCTGACCTCCTCGCTGGTGGCCCCCCTGGTGCCGGACGCCTCCCAGGATCCGATCGGGGTGTTGAGCCTGCGCACCGCCAACCCCCAGCGCCAGTTCACCGAAGAGCACGTCGAGTTGCTGCGGCGGCTCCTGGATCTGGCCTGCATCGCCCTTGGCAGCCTGCGTTCCGTGTTCGTCCCCTCCCCGCACGCTTCGTAAGTCCCATACCGCACGAAAAGTCATCGCGTCACTAAGTCACCAAGTCACCAGGACACCACGTCACCAAAAAAGGAACGTGCTGTGTTGGTTTGTACGGGTGACGTGGTGACTTGGTGACCTGGTGGACGTTGTTCGGGGATTACAGGCGGCGCTTGCGCAGGTGCGCGGGCAGGATCTTGAGGGCGGTGCGGTACTTGGCGACGGTGCGGCGGGCGACGGCGATGTGGCGTGCGGCCAGCTGCTGCGCGAGGGCCGCATCGCTGAGGCAGCGCTGCGGGGGCTCGTCCGCGACGAGCCGCTGGATCTCCGACTTGATCTGCTCGTTGGACACCGCGCACCCGGCGTCCGCCTGGGCGGGAGCTCCCGGCTCGGCGGCACCGTTGGCCTGGTGGGCCGGGGCCTGCGGCACGCCGCTGGCGAAGAGCTGCTCCAGCCGGAAGATCCCGTAGGGCGTGTCGATCGTCTTGCCGGCGATGGCGCGGCTGACCGTGGAGGGGTGCCGGCCGATGAGCTCGGCGACCTGGGCTTGTGTGAGCGGCTTGATGGCGCGCGAGCCGTGCTCGAGGAACTCGCGCTGGAGGCTGATGAGGCAGCGCGCGATGGACAGGAGGGTCGTGTTGCGCTCGTCGATCGCCTTGATGATCCAGTTCGCCTTGCGGAACTTCTGCGCCAGGAACTCCTTCGCGTCCTCCGGCGTCCTCGGGTCTTTTAACATCCGGTGGTAGGCGCGGCTGATGGTGACCTGCGGCACGTACTGTTCGTTGAGCTCGACGTCGTAGTGGCGCTCCCGGTGGTGCACCACGAGATCCGGGATGACCGACGGCGGCAGCTCCCCGCTGTAGGCGGAGCCCGGTTTGGGGTTGAGCCGCTTGAGGCACTCCAGCGCCTCGGCGATCTGCTGCGGCGTCGCGCCGGTTTCCTTGGCGATCGCCTCGAGGCGATGATGGGTGAAGAGCTCGAAGTGATCCTGGAGGATGCGGTAGGCCAGGCCGCCGCACGCCTCGCGCTGCTCCAATTGGAGCATGAGGCACTCGCGCAGGTTCCGGGCTCCTACGCCCGGGGGATCAAGGCGCTGGATCAGCGCGAGGACCGCCTCGAGCCGCTCCAGGCCGGTTCCCAGCTCCGCCGCCATCTCCTGCAGGGAGCCTTCCAGGTAGCCGTTCTGGTCCAGGTGGTGAATCAGGTGCTCCCCAAGTGCTCGCTCCTCCTTGGAAACCGGCTGGCAGCCCAACTGGAGGAGCAGTGACTCATGCAGGGATTGGGGCAGGGTCAGGCGCTGCTCAATGATCCGCTCATCCGCGCCGTCCTCGTTGTCCGGATCCTCCCGTTCGCCGGCTGTCTGCCAGTGGGACACCCAGTCTTCATCCAGGGAGGTGGGTTTGGCTTCCTCGGGCGGTGTGCCGGGTTCTTCCGGAGCGGACTCGGTTTCGCTTGAGGAAGAGGAGTCCTCAAGCTCCAGGCAGGGGTTTTCTTCCAGTTGCTGCTCGAGGAAGGCTTGGAGCTCCAGGGTGGCCATGCGGAGGATTTCGAGCGCCAAGGTGATGTTCGGCGCCGCCATCAACCGCTGTTGAGCCGTCTGTTTTGCTTGAAGCGCCATGGTGGGGTTTGTAAAAATTATGGTAATCGTTGAGATTGTAGCACATTCCGTGCCAAGAGGCAACATCTTGTTGTGAGGCTGGTGACGGCTTGCTTTTGCCGTCCGGATGCGCTACAACCAAGAGCGTCCATGTTGGTTGCCCGCTACAAACCGCTCATCGATTACATGGTCAGGCCGCTGGCCGTCTGGCTGGCCCGGATGGGGGTCATGCCCTCCACGATTACGCTGGCCATCCCGGTGCTGGCGACGCTGGTCTGCCTCTGGTTCGTCCAGGAGAGGGCGGTGGTGCCGTTTTGCGTCTTGATCCTGGTGGTTGGGTCGCTGGACGGCCTGGACGGGGCGGTGGCCCGGGTGAGCGGGCGGGTGACCAAGTTCGGGTCCTACCTGGATGCCGTCTGCGACCGCTACTTTGAGACGATTGTCATGGTGGCGGGGGCATCCGTGACCGGCTACTGGTTCCTCTCCATGGCGGCCCTGGCCGGGTCGCTGATCGTCAGCTACGCCAAGGCCCGGACCGCCTTGGAGGTCACCATTTCGAACACGGAGTGGCCGGACCTGATGGAGCGGACGGAGCGGGGGATCCTGTACCTCGCCGGCCTGATTGCCGGCGACCGGCTGTCCTGGCGCCCGCTGGGCCGCGACCTCTTCTGGTGGGCGCTGCTTGCGCTGACCGTCCTCAGCCACGCCACCGTCATCCAGCGCGTCCTCCGCGCCCGCCGCTTCATCCTCACCCGCAACTAGTTGGAACTGCTCTGGGTTGATGTTGAGCAGCTCTGAAACCGCTTCCGGGAGCCGCACGACCGCCTCGCGGCCTTCAATGCGCCCGTAGCGGTTCAACGTCCCTTCCACCACCGAGCCGATCAACAGCCGCTGCGGGGCGTCCTGGCCGTCCAGCCACACTGAGAGCGTGCCGGCGGGCGGGATCAGGCCATACGTGGCCAAATCCACCGGGCGATCCTCCACAAAGCCTCCCAGGCGCAGGTCGGCCAGCCGGCTGAGAAACTCCTCCACGCGTTTTGGATCCAACACGTCCGGCGAGCCCTCCACCGTCCAGCGCCCGTCGGCCTTCGTGATCGTCCAGCCCCGGCCCTCGCGTTCCAGCTGCACCTTGGCGACGCTGCTGGTGAAAAAGTCGAAGCACGCCTTGGCGCGCAGCCCGTGCGGGTCCCGGGCCAGGGCGCCCACCTCGGCGGCGGCGACGGCGTAGAGGACTGATTCGTCGCTGCGCGTGGCGTAGATCAGCGACGCGTCATCCGGCAACGGTGTGCCGAACGCCGCGGTCACCGGGGCAGCCTGGTCCTTCGGGGTCACGGTGATTTCGGTGGCGGGCTGGTCCAGCCCCCACGCCGGCAGCCCCTCCGGGGTGACCGTTTCCTCCAGCACGCGCTTGACCTGCAGGCCGGAGAGCGCATTCAGCAAGCCGTTCGCCTCGCTGCGCTCCGCCCGGTCGGCGACCGGCTGTGTGAGCCACCACGCGTTCTCCCGTCGAGCCAGCGTCAGGGAGGTGCCCGGCGTCTTGACGGAGACCTCGTCGGTCATCCAGACATCGAACGGGATCAGATGCGGGTCGCGGAAGCGGTCCACCGGCTGGTTGGCTTCGTCGAAGAGCGCGCCATCGACGACGTGGACCCGGGGGCTCCCCTCCACCTGCAGGTAGCGCCGGCCGCCCACCGCGGTCGTCTCGCCGAAGCGCAGCACCGTCGTCACCCCATGCACCGTCAGGCTCAGGCGCCCTATCCCGGGATCCAGGCCGTAGGTCTTGAGGTCCAGCGGCCGCTTCGGGTTGGAGGCGGAGAGCGTGCGCTCGGAGGTCAGCGGGGCGAGCCGGTCCAGCACTTTCGCGAGCTCGTCCCGGCTGGCGCGCAACCCCTTGGGTGAGATGCGCCACACGGTGCCCTCGCGGGTGATGGTGCCCTTCGCCTGCGGCAGGTCGAAGACCGCCTGCATCACCTCATCCGGCGAGAGGTCCACGATCTGCGTGGCGAGCTCCTCGCGCCGCTCGGGGTCGGGTTGCCGGAGCTCGTAGAGCGAGACATAGGCGCCGATGCCGACCGTGGCCACGAGGAGGACGACCGTGGTTTTCCAATGCATGGGGAGGAACGGTTAGCGCGTTGGCGCGTTGGCGCGTTGGCGCGTGCAATGCAACCAACAACAACTCGCAAACGCGCTAACGCGCGCACGCGCGAACGTCATGTTCTTCTCACCCACCACATCAGCGCGCCGAGCAGTCCGCACGCGGATGGCAGGCCGAGGAAGCTGAACCAGAAGATGCCGGTGGTTTGGCGGCTCGTCAGGTGCAGCTTGACCGACTCCAGCGTTTTGGGACCGATGCCGATGAGGTGCTCCTGCTGGGTCAGCCAGAACACGGCCCCCAGCAGGAAATCCTTGTTGCCGGCGTTGGCGAGCTGCGCGTTCATGACGAATTCCGAATCGCCGATGACGACCAGGCGGGTCTCGGTGGGCCGCTCCCGCTCGACGGCCACGGCGACCGGCACGGGTCCCTTCGTGTCCTGATCATCGAGTTGGAACGTCTCGGACGAGGTGTGGGTCTCGCCCCAGCCGTCGGGGGAGGTCATCGCCAGCGGGGTGATCGTCATGTCCTGGGGGGCGGGGTCCGCCGGCCGGACGGAACGGGCCAACGGGAACATCGTCAGCAGCGTCTTCATCTTCGCCACGATCGGATGCTCGGTGTAGGTGGCGATGAGGAGGTTGGCGGCTGAGATGAACTGGAGCTGCGCCCGCGGGTCGACCACGATGTCCTGGCTGAGGACAACACCCCAGCGCTGCAAGAGCGCCTCCAGGCCGGTGTCCATCAGCGGATCGGTGAGGACGAGCACCCGCCCCCCCTGATCCAGGAACGCCCCGAGCAGCGTCACCTCGCTCTCGCTGAACCGGCGGGTCGGCCCGGCGATCACGACGACCTTGACCTCCACGGGGACCGTGACGTGCTCCGCCAGCGTGACGGCCTGCACGGAGAGGTTCTGCTGCTCCAGCGCCTTCTTGAGCCCGGCGATTCCAGCGGCTTCCTGGGATTCCAGGTCTTTTTCCCCATGTCCCGTGGTGACCCAGATCAGGGGGGAGGTGGCTTGCGTGACCCCGAGGATCGCCGAGGTCAGCGCATCCTCTCCCTTGAAGGCCCTCACGCGGGGTGCCGCGCCGAAGGACATCGACGAGTAATCGTACTCCACGAGATCGGTGTCGGAGAGGTACTTGTGCCGGGTGCCGGCATGCACAATGACGAGGTTGACCTGGGCAATCTCGAACTGCTGAGCCAGCTGCTGGGCCCTGGCGAGATCCTGGAAGGGATCGACGAACTCCACCGTGAGCTGGTCGGTGAACCGCTCGTACTCCCTGACGAGATCCGTGATCAGCGGATACAGGGGCTCGGCATGCTTCTCGTCCTTCATGGGCTGGTAGAACACCACCACGGAGACCGGTTCCGTGAGCCCCTTCAGGACGCTGACGGTTTTGTCGGAGAGCACCGACCGCTTCGTCTTGGTGCAGTCCACCCGCGCGTAGCGGCGGCTCGCCGTGTAGTTGACGAGGATGAACAGGGCGAAGAGGCAGGCGAGCGTGACCAGCAGGTTGACCGAGGAGAGGAGGCGGCGCCAGATCCGCATCTTTAGGATCTCCAGCGGGGGTTGCCGATCACGCGCCCCGTGAGGAAGAGGCCGATGATGGTGAGGCTGAGGTAGAAGGCGATCGGCCGGGTGTCGAGGATGCCCTTCGAGAAGTCGCGCAGGTGGTCGAGCATCGAGAGGTAGCGGATGAACTGACTCGTGTCCGGGTCCTTGATGAAGGCGTCGAGGATGCCGATGGAGAAGAGCAGCACGATGATCACGAACGACAGGACCGCGGCGATCACCTGGTTGCGCGTGAGGCTGGAGGCGAAGATGCCGATCGCGATGAACACCCCGCCCAGCAGCCAGGTGCCGAGGTAGCCGACTGCGGCCGCCCCCCAGTCGATCGGGGTCCAGCGCTGCATGATGAGGAAGAAGGCGACGGTGAAGAGCCACAGCATGATGTACGCGAGCCACGCCCCCAGGAACTTCGCCAGCACGACCTGCGCGTCGGTCACCGGGGCGGTGAGGAGGAACTCGATCGAGCCGGTGCGCTTCTCCTCGCTGAAGGCGCGCATCGTCAGCAGCGGCGTCATCATGAGGACCGAGAACCAGAAGAAGAACGTCCCCCCGAAGAAGAACTCCGACATCGTGAAGGACGGGTCCACCCGCGGATCGTTCAACGCCGCCACGAGCAGCCAGAACACCCAGCCCTGCAGGAGGAGGAACAGGGCGCCCACGACGTAGGCGATGGGCGAGTACCAGAACGCTTTCAACTCTCTCGAGGTCAGTGCAATCAGGTTGGTCATGGATTGAGTTCGGAGTTCGGAATGCGGAGTGCGGAGTGGGCGTTCATGCCGGGAGGTCCTCTTGGGTGGTCAGTTGGATGAAGAC
>JACQRE010000160.1 GCA_016206585.1 Candidatus Omnitrophota bacterium
GTCCATAGAAAAGGGGTTATCGTCGCCAAGACGACGCCCTCGAAGTGCTCTTCATGCGGGGGCAAGGATTTGACGCAGGACGAAGATGTGCTCGATACGTGGTTCTCGTCATGGCTGTGGCCGATCTCGACGCTGGGCTGGCCAAAGAAGACCAAGGACCTCGACTACTTCTATCCCACCAACACGCTGGTGACCGCCCAGGAGATCATCTTCTTCTGGGTCGCGCGGATGATCATGGCGGGCTACTTCTGCATGAAGCAGCCACCGTTCACCCAGGTGTACATCCACGGCACGGTGCGCGACATCACCGGTAAGAAGATGTCGAAGTCGCTGGGCAACATCATCGACCCGCTGGAGATCATCGGCCAGTACGGCACCGACGCGCTGCGCTACACGCTCGTCACCGCCACCGCCATCGGACAAGACATTGTGCTTTCTGAGGAACGGTTTGTGGCAGGAAGAAATTTTGCCAACAAACTGTGGAACGCGACGAGATACGTCTTAAGCCAAGGTGAGTTCGGAATTCGGAGTGCGGAATTCTGGGTGAAGGCGGCTTCTACTCCGCACTCCGCACTCCGCACTCCGCACTCTCTGAGCGTTGCAGATCGATGGATTCTCTCACGATTACAGCGGACGATCACGCGGGTGACGAAGTCGCTCGACCAGTTCCTCTTCAACGACGCGGCGAACGCGCTGTACGACTTCCTCTGGCACGACTTCTGCGACTGGTACCTGGAGATCTCCAAGTTCCAGCTGAGCCAGAACCAGAAGCCGCCCTCGGTCGAGGAGATCAAGAAGCGGATCGACGCGGTCCTGAGCGACAAGACGCCGCCGATCCAGGACCCGCGGTCCCAGACGCTCGACATCCTCGTTCACGTGCTGGAAACCAGCCTGCGGCTGCTGCATCCGGTCATGCCGTTCATCACAGAGGAACTCTGGCAACACCTGACTCAGCGACAAGCGACAAGCGACAAGCAACAGTCTACGGTATCCATCATGACGGCTGCGTGGCCGAAGGCATCGTCCAAGCTCATTGATGAAGAGGCCGAGGAGGCTATGGAGCAGTTCCAGGCAGTGGTGGGAGCCATCCGCAACACCCGAGCCGAGCTCAACCTGCCGCTCGACAGCCGTCCCGCGGTCCGGCTGGTTGCCAAGCAGCCGAAGATCCGGCAGTTCTTCGACGCCCACCGGCCGCTCCTGCAGGCACTCGCCCAGGTGGGGGAGACCGTTGTGGAAGCCGCCGGGCAACGGCCCAAGGACGCGGCAGCTATGGTCGTGGACGGCATCGAGGTCTTGATCCCGCTCGCCGGCCTCATCGATACGCAGAAGGAGCGCGCACGGCTCCAGCAGCGGGTGGAGGAGCTCACCAAGCAGCTCGCCCAGACCGAGGCGCGCCTGAAGGACAAACGGTTCACCGGCAAAGCGCCCAAAGAGGTCGTCGAGCAGACCAAGGCGCGCCGCACCCAAATCCAGGACACGCTGAAGAAATTCTCCGACCACCTCGCCGTCTTGCAGTCAATGTAGAGGGTCACCCGTCACCAAGTCACCATGCCACCCGTAACAACAGAACGTTTCTTTTGGTGACCTGGTGACCTGGTGACCTGGTGACCTGGTGATATACGATGACCCAACTGCACCGCGCAATGATCCTGCCTCTCATCAGGCAGGCACTCCGGGAGGATGGCGCCTCCCGCGACCTCACCTCCCGCGCGGTCCTTCCGGCCGACACCCGCATCCGCGCGCGCATCCTCGCCAAGTCGCCCGGCGTCCTGGCCGGCGGCCAGGTCGCCGCATGGGTATTCCAGGCGCTGGACCGATCGTTGCGGTCCCGTCTCGCCGTGAAAGACGGCGTCCTCTTGAGGCGCGGCCAGACAGTTCTCACAGTAGAAGGCAACGCCCGATCGATCTTCGCCGCGGAGCGTACTGCGCTCAACCTCTTGGGCCACCTGAGCGGCATCGCCACGCTCACTCGCGAGTACGTCCGCCGAACGCAGAGAACCTACGCGAAGATCCTCGATACCCGCAAGACGCTGCCCGGCCTGCGCGCGGCGGAGAAGTACGCGGTACGGGCGGGGGGAGGGGAGAACCACCGTGACAGCCTTCAGGACGCGATATTGATCAAGACGAACCACATCAAGGCGCTACGCTTAGTGATGAGAAGCCGCCTGGCGCGTGAGCGAGCGATTCAGGTTGGCGTGGCGGGCGCGAAGCGGGTACGGCCGAAGCGATTCGTCGAGGTCGAAGTCACGACGCTCCGGGAGTTCGAGGCGGCGCTGGAAGCCAAGCCGCACGCGATCTTGTTGGACAACTGGCGACTTGGCGCCATCCGCCGAGCCGTCCGCCTTGCACATGCGTCACTCGGCACTCGGCACTCACCGCTGATTGAGGTATCCGGGGGTGTGACGCTTCAGAACGTACGGGCCATCGCCACGACGGGTGTCGACCGCATCTCCATCGGCCGCCTGACCCATTCGGCGCCATCGCTGGACATGTCGTTGGTGGTGGACCGGTAATGGACGCTTTCCGGCTTGTCACGGATCTGACGCCCAAGGGGGATCAGCCCCAAGCTATTGAGGCGCTCACCAAAGGCGTGCGGGAGGGCAAGAAGTTCCAGACGCTGCTCGGGGTCACCGGCAGCGGAAAAACCAACACGAAGGCCTGGGTGCTCGCTCAGGTGAACAAGCCGACCCTCATCATCTCCCACAACAAGACGCTCGCCGCGCAACTCTACAGCGAGTTCAAGAGCCTCTTCCCCCACAACGCGGTCGAGTACTTCGTGAGTTACTACGACTACTACCAGCCCGAGGCGTACGTGCCGCAGACCGACACGTACATCGAGAAGGACTCCTCCGTCAACGATGACCTGGACCGGCTGCGCCTCTCGGCCACGAGTTCGCTCCTCAGCCGGCGTGACACCATCATCGTCTCCAGCGTCTCGTGCATCTACAACCTGGGCGATGAGGACGAGTACAAGTCGCAGCTCGTGTGGCTGGCGAAGGGGCAGAGCGTCCGGCGCGACGAGGTGCTCTCGTGGCTGATCGGCATCCACTACGAGCGCAACGACGTGGACTTCCGCCGCGGCACCTTCCGCGCGCGCGGCGACCTCATCGACATCTACCCGGCCTACCGCCAGACCGCCTATCGGGTGGAGCTCTCCGGGGGGGCGGTCGCGCGCATCCGGGAGATCGACCCGCTCACCGCCGATCCGATCGCGGAGCTGGAACGCATCGGCATCTATCCGGCGAAGCACTTCGTCACCAGCAAGGAGCGGATCGACGCCGCGTACCACACCATCCTGCAGGAGATGGTGGAGTGCGTGCGCGTCTTCCAGGCGCAGGGCAAGCTCCTGGAGGCGCAGCGGCTTGAGTCGCGCACGAAGTACGACCTGGAGATGCTGAAAGAATTGGGGTATTGCCACGGGGTGGAGAACTACTCGCGCGCCCTCTCGGGCCGCGCGCCCGGCTCGCGCCCCCACTGCCTCATCGACTACTTCCCGAAGGATTTCCTCGTGGTGGTCGACGAGTCGCACGTCACCATCCCGCAGATCCGCGGCATGCACGAGGGCGACCGCGCGCGCAAGGAGGTCCTGGTGGAGTACGGCTTCCGGCTGCCGTCGGCGCTCGAGAACCGGCCGCAGCGCTTCGAGGAGTTCGAGTCGCTGCTGAACCAGGTCGTCTGCATCTCCGCCACCCCCGGCCCGTACGAGTTGGCGCACAGCGGTGGGGCCGTGGTGGAGCAGGTGATACGCCCCACCGGCCTCGTCGACCCGACGATCACGCTCAAGCCCACCGAGGGCCAGATCGACGACCTGATCGGGCAGGTGCGCGCCCGGGCCCAGCGCAAGGAGCGGGTGCTGGTGACGACGCTGACCAAGCGGCTCGCCGAGGACCTCACGCGCTATCTCGCCGAGGCCGGGCTGCGCGTGAAGTACTTGCACTCCGACATCGAGGCGATCGAGCGGGTCGAGATCCTGCGCGACCTGCGCAAAGGCGAGTTCGACTGCCTGGTCGGCATCAACCTCCTGCGCGAGGGGCTCGACCTGCCCGAGGTGTCGCTGGTCGCGGTGCTGGACGCGGACAAGGAGGGGTTCCTGCGCTCGGGCACCTCGCTCGTCCAGGTCGCCGGGCGCGCGGCCCGCCACGTCAATGGCGAGGTGGTCCTCTACGCCGACCACATGACCGGCGCGATGCAGCACCTGATCGATGAGACCGCCCGGCGCCGCGCCAAGCAACTCGAGTACAACGCGGAGCACCGCATCACGCCGACCACGATCGTCAAGGCGATCCGCGAGAGCATCGAGGTCGCCCGGCAGGCGGAAGAGCTCGCCGTCGAGCAGTCCGGCCAGTCGATGGAGCAGCACCGCGTCCGGCAGGTGATCGCGGATCTGGAGGATGAGATGCTCCTCTGCGCGAAGGGACTCCAGTTTGAGCGCGCCGCCGAGCTGCGCGATGAGGCCCGCTCACTGCGGGAGCAGTATCACCTGGGCGATGAGCCGAGAGGGCGCCGGAAACCTGGGGGCGCATCTGCTGTGTCCGGCAGCCGCGCCAGGAGGAAACAATAGCCGCCTCCCCGCTGTCCACTCATCGCCTACAGGTCCCCGGCTGGAGGGTGCATGCCTTCGAGTCGGTGGCGTCCACGATGGATGAGGCGCACCGGATGGCCGCGGAGGGCGCGCCGGAGAAGACGCTGATCTGGGCCGCGCGGCAGGAGCAGGGACGCGGCCGGCTCGGCCGCACCTGGGTGTCGCCGGCGGGCGGCGCCTACTTCTCGATGATCCTCAAGCCCGCGCGCCCTCTCGAGGAGATCCCGCAGCTGTCGCTCGTCGCCGGTTTGGCCGTGGCTGAAGCGATTCAGGACCTCACCGGCCTCTTCGCCTCCATCCGCTGGCCCAACGACCTCCTCCTCAACGAGAAGAAAGTCGCCGGCATCCTAGTGGAAGCCCGCAATGGCGCCGTGATCATCGGCATTGGGATCAACGTCACCACGGCCCCCGAAGCGCTTCCCGACACTGCCACATCGCTGGCCGCCGCTTTGGGGTCAGACCCCTCCTTGGGGTCTGACCCCTGCAAGGTGACAGCCGAAGTGTGCCGCCGCTTCAAGACCTGGTACGATGCCTGGACGGAGAGCGGTTTCGCCCCGATCCGCGAGGCGCTGCGCCCCTGGATCGGTCTCTTCGGCCACCCCGTCCATCTGACCGCTGGGAATCAGCGCCTGGAAGGGACCGCGCAGGATCTGGACGAACAGGGACGGCTGGTCGTGCGGCTAGATTCCGGGGTTCTGCGCGCCTTCGACGTGGGAGAGGTGGCATTACTCCGCTAGGGCGTACCGTCCGGTTGGTGGTGGTGGGTGGCATCGCCGTGGGGCTCCTGAAGCTGACCACGCGGGGATGGCAGGGGATGACGAAGCTTAAGACACAGCCGGCCGCGGGCGAAGCCCAGCTCACTGAACGGCTGCGACGACACGTGCAGGTGCTCGCCGGGGAGATCGGTAACCGGAACCTGTACGCCGCCGCCAACCTGGCCGAGGCGGCGCGCTATGTGGAGGGCCACCTCATGCAAGCCGGCTACACCGTCGAGTCGCAGCCCTACCAGGCCGAGGGCCAGACGGTGCGCAACCTCATCGTCACGAAGCCCGGCACGGATCCCTCGCTGGACCCGCTGCTCATCGGCGCGCACTACGACACCGCCGGCAACCCCGGCGCCGATGACAACGCCAGCGGCACCGCCGCCCTCCTCGAGCTGGCCCGCTGGGCAGGGGAACACGCGTTTGCGCGGACGCTCACGTTCGTCGCATTCACGAACGAGGAGCCGCCGTTTTTCCAAACCGAGCTGATGGGCAGCCGCGTGTACGCCAGGGCCGCGAAGGCGCGCGGTAAGCGGATCCGGGCCGCACTCATCCTGGAGTCGATCGGCTACTACACCGACGCGCCCAACTCCCAGCGTTACCCGCCGTTCTACGGCCTGTTCTACCCCAACCGCGGTAACTTCCTCGGCGTGGTGAGCAACCTGCGCTATAGGAGGCTGGCCGGCGAGGTGGCGCGGGCCTTCAAGCGCCGCTCCCGCCTGCCGATCGAATCGGTCGCCGCGCCCGACTTCATCCCCGGCGTCACCTGGAGCGACCACTGGTCGTTCTGGAAGGAGGGCTACCAGGCCGTGATGCTCACCGACACCGCGTTCCTGAGGAACCCGAACTACCACATGGATTCCGATACGCCGGACACGCTAGACTACGCGAAACTCGCCGCGGTCGTTGAAGGGCTGCGCGGCGTCATGGAGGAGTTCGCACACTAGATGATCCTGGCCATCGATATCGGCAACACCACCACCAACTTCGGCGTCTTTGACAAGCGCCGCCTCGCGGCGCAGTTTTCAGTCGCCACGCAGCCCAACCGCACCGCCGATGAGATCACGCTCCAGCTCAAGGCGCTGGCCAAGACACGGCACCTCCACCTGGCGCGCGCCTCGCGGATCCTCATCTGCAGCGTCGTCCCGCGTATGACCGCGGTGTTGACCGAGGCGTTGAAGTCGCTGGACGCCATTCCCATTCAGGTGATCGGCCAGGACCTCAAGGTGCCGCTCAAGAACCGCTACACCTACCCGGAGCAGGTGGGACAGGACCGTCTCGTTGGCGCCTACGCGGCGTGGCGAACCTACAAGAACGAGTGCATCGTCGCCGACTTCGGCACCGCGATCACGATCGACGTGGTCACCAAAAAAGGCGAGTACCTCGGCGGGGTGATCGCGCCGGGGCTGGACATCTCGCTGGAAGCGCTGGCCACCCGGACAGCGCTCCTGCCCAAAGTGGAGCTTAAGGAGCCGCCGGAGCTACTGGGCCGCGACACCGCCAACAGCATCCGCTCAGGACTCCTCTATGGCTGTGTGGCGCTGTGCGACGGCCTGGTGACCCAGTTGAAGCGCCAGTACGCCCCCAAGGCCACTGTGGTGGCCACAGGGGGCAGCAGCGCCCTCATTGCCAAGCATGCCCGCACCATCGACCACCTGAAGCCCCACCTCGTCCTCGAAGGGCTCCTGCAGCTCACTTCCTCCCAGTCCTAATCTAAGCCGTTCCAGCACAGAGTCATAAAAGTCTATTTTAGATAGATAATCGTTGATATATCTCAAAAAGCGTATATAATGTATAAAAAACAGCCTAATTTAGACCTTGAAATCGGCTGGTGAGAGCCTACAATAGTTGAAAACTTGGCACTCATCTGGTATGATTGCTAACAGGAGGGTAGTCGATGGGACTGAAGCCATTGGGAGATCGGATCGTGGTCAGGCAGCTCGA
>JACQRE010000157.1 GCA_016206585.1 Candidatus Omnitrophota bacterium
GCACAAACAATACGACGTCGCGTTCTTGAGGAACGTGACGGACGTGGATGACAAGATTATTGAGAAGGCGAAACAAGAGTCAGGGGCAGGGGGCGGGGGGCAGGGGGCGGGGGACCTCAATGCCGCGTGCAAGCACGTGGCGGAGAAGTACCTCAACAGCTACCACGAGACGCTGGAGCGATTGGGGATCAGCCGGCCGACGAAGGAGCCCCGCGCCACCGAGCACGTGGTGCCCGAGATGACCGACTTCATCGCGAAGCTGCTCGTGCAGGGGGTCGCGTACGAGGCGAAGGGCGACGTCTACTTTGCCGTGCGCAAGTGTCCCGGCTACGGCAAACTTTCCAACCGCAGCGTGGATGAGCTGCAGGCGGGGGCGCGCGTGGAGCCGGGCGAGCACAAGCAGGACCCGCTCGACTTCGCGCTCTGGAAGGCGGCCAAGCCCGGCGAGCCCTCCTGGAACAGCCCGTGGGGGAAGGGGCGTCCCGGCTGGCACATCGAGTGCTCGGCAATGAGCACGAAGGAGCTCGGCGACACCTTCGACATCCATGGTGGGGGCGTGGACCTCGTGTTTCCGCACCATGAGAACGAGATCGCGCAGGCGCAGGCCGCCGGCAAGCCCTTCGCCCGCACCTGGATCCACAACGGCCTGCTCACCGTCAACGGCGAAAAGATGTCCAAATCGCTGGGCAACTTCATCACCGTCGACCAGGCGTTGGCCCGGCACTCCCACCCGGACTATCTCAAACTCTTCTTCCTGAAAACCCATTACCGCTCCCCGATCGACTACTCGGACGCCAAGATGGACGAAGCGAAGAAGAGCTGGGAGGAGTTTTCCAGGTTTTTTCAGCACTTTGACCAGGTGACATTCGCCGTGGAGCGGTGGGGCAATGCGCCGGCCGCGGAGCGGGAGGCGCAACGCCGCGAGGTGGATGGTGTGAAGACCTCCTTCGACTCGGCGATGGATGATGACCTGAACACGCCGAAGGCGCTGGCCGCCCTATTCGAGCTGGTCAATCTCGGCCATCAGGC
Organism: Candidatus Omnitrophota bacterium; assembly: GCA_016206585.1. Classification (GTDB taxonomy): domain Bacteria; phylum Omnitrophota; class Gorgyraeia; order Aquiviventales; family Aquiviventaceae; genus JACQRE01. The sequence goes on from JACQRE010000157.1 coordinate 1,030, forward strand.
GCTGGAGACGCAGGGCTCCAGATTCTTGATGGCGCGCTGGATCCATGAGGTGTTGACCGAGTGCGGGATGGTGCTAGGACTGTTTGCACACGGGATGACCCAGGAGTCGTCTGAGGTGATTCAGGAAGTGGAAGCGAAGATCCGCGAGCGGGCGGCGGCCCGAGCGCAGAGAAACTATCCCCGGGCTGACGCGATCCGCAAGGAGCTCAGCGCGAAGGGGTTTTTATTGACCGATACGAAGCACGGGACTCTCTGGCGCCGTCTACAGAACAGAACATCCACCCTGTTCTGACGCGCGCGATGGCAAGACGCGGGGTATTCATCACGCTGGAGGGGCCGGAGGGGTCTGGGAAGTCGAGCCAGGCGAGATGGCTGGTGCAGCGGCTGCGGCGGGCGGGGCACCGCGTGACGCTGGTCCGCGATCCAGGCTCGACGGCGCTGGGCCGGTCGCTGCGGCGCGCGCTGCTGCACACCTCCGCGGAGCTCTCCCCGTTGGCCGAAGCACTCCTCTTCATCGGCGGGCGGGTGCAATTAGTGGAAGAGCGCATTCGTCCGGCGCTCGCCAAGGGCCGCGTGGTCGTGTGCGACCGGTTCCACGATTCGACGGTGGCCTACCAGGGGTTCGGCGGGCAGCTGGACGTGCCGTGGCTGGACCGGGTGGGCCGGGCCGCGATCCGCCGCGTGATGCCGGATGTGACCGTGCTGTTGGACGTGCCGACGGCGGTGGGGTTTGCGCGATTGCGCCGCTCGCGCGACCGGATGGAGCGCAAGGCGCTTGCGTTCCACCGGCGGGTCCGCGCCGGGTTCCTCCGGCTGGCGAAGCGGGAACCGAAGCGGTTTGTGGTGATCGACGCCTCACAGCCGGCCGCAGCGGTTCGTCGTGAAATCGAAATGATTGTCAGTTCGGAATTCGGAGTTCGGAGTTCGGAGTCACGGCGTGCACTCCGAATTCCGCACTCCCCACTCCGCACTCCATAAGATGGCTTGGTCAGATATCCTTGGTCACGAAAGTGCAAAGCGGTTCCTGCAGACGCACCTCGCCACCGGGGCGGTGCCCAACGCCTACCTCTTCGCCGGTCCGGACGGGGTGGGGAAGCGCCGCCTGGCGCTCGAAATGGCGAAAGCGCTCAACTGTGACGCGCCCGGCGCGAGGCCCTGTGACCACTGTCCGAGCTGTGCGCGTTTCGGCCGAGGCGCGCACCCGGACCTGCACCTGCTCTCGCCCAGCGGGGCCTCCAACCAGATCAAGATGGAGGACATCCGGATGCTGCTGGGGCGCGTGGCGCTGAGGCCCTTCAGCGCGCCGGTCCAGGTGGCGATCCTCGATGGGACGGACCGCCTCACCGAGGAGGCGGCCAACAGCCTGCTCAAAGTGCTGGAGGAGCCCTCCGTCCACACAAAGTTTCTCCTGATGACCTCCCGCCTGTCGTTCTGTTTGCCGACGATCGTCTCGCGCTGCCAGCTCGTGCGCTGCAGCGCCCTGCCGGCCGAGGTGATGACGCGGCTGCTGATCCAGCAGCATGGCTGCGACGCCTCCGTCGCCGGACCGGTCTCGCAACTGGCCGGCGGCAGTCTGGCGCGGGCTGCCGATCTGGCCGGGCGGTGGCGGGCGTACGGGCAGGTGTGCGCGCGGCTGGCGGACACCGGCATGGGGTCCTGGCTGGAACAGCCGCTGCCCGAGACGCGGGAATCAGTGGCCCACCTGCTCGAGGCGATGCTGAGCTGGCTGCGCGACGTCACGGTCGCGGCGGTCGAGCCGTCCCATGTGGCGCACGCAGCACACGCCGAAGCGCTGCGCCGCCAGGCCGCCGTCACGAACGTGGAGCGCTGCGTCGACGCAGCACTTGAGCTGCACGCGCTGCGCGAGTCGCTCGACCAGTTCGTCAGTCCCAGGCTGGTGGCCGCATTAGCAAGAGAGAAATGGCTCTCATTAACGTCCGTGTGATGCGTAAGGCGTAATGCGTAATGTGAGAGCCGAACGGCGGCAATTCGCGGCATTCACATTACACATTACACATTACGCATTCCACATTATTTCACAACCGTGATGTCTAAGACCGTCTACTTAACGACGCCCCTCTACTACGTGAATGCCGCCCCGCATATTGGGCATTCGTATACGGAGGTGGCGGCCGATTGCCTGGCGCGCTACCACCGCCTCGCCGGGGAACGCGTCTTCCTCCTCACCGGCAGCGATGAGCACGGCCAGAAGATCGCGCAGGCCGCCGCCGCCGCGGGCCAGCCGCCGCAGGCGTTCGTCGACCAGACGGTCGCCAAGTTCACCGCGCTCTGGAAGACGCTCAACATCTCGCACGACGACTTCATCCGCACCACCGAGCCCCGCCACCAGACGGCGGTTCAGGCGATCCTGAAGAAACTCCATGACGAGGGTCGGCTCAAGCAGGCGGCCTATCAGGGGTGGTACTGCACGCCCGATGAGACGTTCTGGACCGAGGTGGAGCTGGGCCGACCAGAAGGTGCCACCGGGGTCCCGGCGTGTCCGGCTTGTCAGCGGCCGCTGGAGTCGGCGAAGGAGGAGGGATGGTACTTGCCGCTGCGGCAGGCGCAGGAGTGGCTGGTGGGGTTCGTGAAGTCCCATCCGGACTTCGTGCGGCCTGCGAGCCGCTACAACGAGCTGGCCAGCCTGCTCGAGCAGCCGCTGCCGGAGTACCTGTGCATCACGCGGCCGAAGAGCCGCGTGAGCTGGGGCATCGCCGTGCCCTTCAGCCAGGACCACGTGGTCTACGTCTGGTTCGATGCGCTCCTCAACTACATCACCGTGCCGGGCTATCCCGCCGATGCCGCCCGCTTTCAGGCGCTGTGGCCCGCCGACGTCCACGTCATTGGCAAGGACATCCTGCGCCACCACGCCCTGTACTGGCCGATCATGCTGCATGCGCTGGGGTTTCGTGATGAGCAGATGCCGCGCATTTTCGCCCACGGCTGGTGGAAGATCGGCGTGCAGAAGATGTCGAAGTCGCTGGGCAACATCGTCGATCCCTCGGTCGTGGTGGGCGTGCTCCTCAAGGACCAGCCC
>JACQRE010000158.1 GCA_016206585.1 Candidatus Omnitrophota bacterium
GGGAGCTGGAGATCACCGACGTGAACAATGCGTACATCCAGCGCGGCCAGATGGCCTACGACATCCTGGACGGCTGGTGGACGGACGCGGGGCTGCCGGAGACGCTCTACCGGGCGACGACGCTGGTGCGCGAGCGCGCCCTGCGCGAAGGCCGCGTCGTCGAGAGGGCGGGATGATCCCACCACCTGGCGGGTCCCGCCAGAGGCGGGATGGCTCGCAGATGACCGTTTTAAACAGACTAAGCGAGCCCCGGCCGGTTGGCCTCAGGGCTCATGGGATTCGCCAACCGGCCGATCACCAGGTGGTGGGATGACGCAGGTCTTGGTGACGGGCGGAGCCGGCTTCATCGGCTCGCACTTTATCCGGCTCTGGCTCGCAAGCCACCCGGATGACCGCGTCGTCAACCTGGACCTCCTGACGTACGCCGGCTCGCGCGAGCGGCTCGCGGATCTGGAGGGCTCCTCCCGCTACCGATTTGTGCAGGGGACGATTGGCGATCCCGCGGTGGTGCGGCAGGCGATGCAGGGCTGCGAGGCCGTGGTCCATTTCGCCGCGGAGACGCACGTGGACCGCTCCATCACCGACGCCGCACCGTTTCTGCGCACGAACATTGAGGGGACCGACATCCTCCTGGACGCGGCGCGGGCAGGCGGTGTCGCGCGGTTCCTGCACGTGAGCACCGATGAGGTGTACGGGCCGGTGCTGGAGGGGGAGGTGGATGAGCGGGCCCCCCTGTCCCCGCGCAGCCCCTACGCCGTCAGCAAGGCGGCCGGCGATCTGCTGGCCCAATCGTACTGGGCGACGTACAGCCTGCCGGTGGTCGTGGCGCGGCCCACGAACATCTACGGGCCGGCGCAGTTCGTGGAGAAGTTCATCCCCCTGGCGATCATCAACAGCCTCGAGGGGCTTCCGGTGCCGATCTACGGCGACGGGCAGCAGCGCCGCGCGTGGCTCTACGTCCAGGACGCCTGCGAGGCGGTCCGCACGATACTCGAGCGGGGGCAGCTGGGCGAGGTCTACAACATCGCCGGAGGCACCGAACAGCCGAACCTCGAGACGGCGCGGGCGATCGCGAAGCTGCTGGGCCGTCCGCCCGAGAGCCTGCAGCACGTGACGGACCGTCCCGGCCACGACCGGCGCTACGCGATGCACGACGCCAAGCTGCGCGCGCTGGGCTGGCGGCCGGCGACGCCATTTGATCAGGGGCTAGCACAGACCGTGGCGTGGTACCGCGGCCAGCAGGACTGGTGGCGGCCACTGGCGAAGCGACTCCGTGAAGATCCTTATCACTGGCTCAACCGGTCTGCTCGGCCAGGCGCTGGGCGGCCATCTCGCAGCGCTCGGTGACGTGACCGGGGTCTCCAGGCGCCCACCAGCGTCGAGGGGAGGTTCTGCTCATGTCGCCTGCGACCTGCGCGACGCCGGCCGCGTGGCGGCGCTCGTTTCGCGGCTGCAGCCCGACGCCGTCATCCACTCGCAGGCGATGTCGGACGTGGACCAGTGCGAGCGGGATCCCGGCCTGGCGCGGGCGATGAACGCAAAGACCACCGCGAACCTCGTCCGGGCGCTGGGGGGCGCGCCGGCCGTGCTGCTCTACGTGAGCACCGACTACGTCTTTGACGGCGAGAAGGGACAGCCCTACAACGAGCAGGATGCGCCGCGGCCGATCAGCGTCTACGGGCAAAGCAAGCTCGAGGGCGAGCGGGAAGCGCTCCGCCATCCCCGCGCGGTGGTCGTCCGTCCCAGCACGCTCTTCGGGCCGGGACGGATGAACTTCTGCGACGCGATCGTGCGCGCCCTGCAGGAGGGGCGGACGATCGAGGCGTTCGTCGATCAGACGACCTCGCCGACGTACACCGAGGACCTGGCGGAGATGATGAAAGAGCTCATCGTGGTGTTGACGCAATCGGGCCCTGCCCCCACACCAAACAGCGTCACCGGCGCAACAAGCCAAGCGACGCGTTTGGTGTGGGGGCGTGCCTCACGGATCGTGCACATGAGCAACGCGGGAGGGGCCAGCCGCGTGGCGTTCGCGCACCGGATCGCGGATCTCCTGGGCCGTTCCCGCGAGGCGGTGCGGCCGATCCGCATGGCCGATCAGCGCCGCCCGGCGAAGCGGCCGGCGTATTCCGCATTGACCAGCGCGGAGTTGGTGCCACTGACAGGGAGGATGATGCGACCATGGGACGACGCGCTGCACGCCTATCTGCGCCAACGGGGCTGGCTCGGCTAGCCAAGAAGATCGCCGCCCGGCGCGCCCGCATCGGGGTGATCGGGCTCGGCTACGTGGGGCTGCCGCTGGCGGTGGAGTTCGCGAAGGAGGGGTTTTCCGTCACCGGGATCGACCTGGATCCCGCCCGGGTGCGCGGCGTCAACGCCGCGCGCTCCTACATCCTCGACGTGCCGAGTGAGGACCTCCGCCGGCTGCGCGCCGCCAGACGGCTGCGGGCCACCGCCTCGTTCAACGTGCTCGGCGCGCAGGATGCCGTCATCATCTGCGTGCCGACCCCCTTGCGCAAGACGCGCGAGCCGGACATGTCGTACATCCTCTCCGCCACCAAGGAGATCGCGCGGCACATCCGAAAGGGGCAGCTCATCGTCCTGGAGAGCACGACCTATCCGGGCACGACCGATGAGGTGATCCTGCCGGCCCTGGAGGCGCGCGGGCTCACGGTGGGCCGGGACTTCTGCCTCGCCTTCTCGCCGGAGCGCATCGACCCGGGCAACGCCACCTACATGACCCGCACCATCCCCAAAGTCATCGGCGGCATCACGCCGCAGTGCACGAAGCTGGCGACGGTGCTGTACGGCTGCGCCATCCACCGGACCGTGCCCGTGTCCTCCTCGAAGGTCGCGGAGATGGTGAAGCTGCTGGAGAACACCTTCCGCGCGGTCAACATTGGCTTGGTGAATGAGATCGCGCTGATCTGCGACCGGCTGGGCATTGACGTCTGGGAAGTCATCGACGCGGCGAAGACGAAGCCCTTCGGCTTCATGCCGTTCTACCCGGGACCCGGCATCGGCGGCCACTGCATCCCGTCGGATCCGATGTATCTGGCCTGGAAGGTGCGCGTGCACGGCTTCGAGGCCCGCTTCATCGAGCTGGCCACGCAGATCAACGGGGCGATGCCCGAGCACGTGGTGGAGAAGATCGGCGGCGTGCTCAATGCCCGCCGCAAGGCGCTGAAAGGCGCGCGCGTCCTCCTGCTGGGGCTCGCCTACAAGAAGGACGTCGGCGATCTGCGCGACTCGCCGGCGTTCGACGTCGCGCGCCTCCTGGAGCAGCGGGGGGCTGTGGTGGACTACCACGACCCGTTCGTGCCCTCGACCGAGCTCAACGGCCGCCGGCGCTCCTCGTCGCCGCTGACGCCCGCCACGTTGCGGCGCTCCGACTGCGCCGTGGTCCTGACGAACCACTCGAAGGTGGATTACACCCTGGTGCTGCGCTGGGCCCCGGCCGTTGTGGATACGCGGAACCAATACCAGGGGACCAGATCAAAGAAAATCGTGAAGCTATGAGAGCGCGGAGTGCGGAATTCGGAGTTCGGAGTGGAAGCGTCATTCCGAACTGCGTCTTCATGAGAGGTTGTCTGTGATGGCGAAATACTTGGTGACGGGGGGCGCGGGGTTCATCGGGTCGCACATCGTGGACCGGCTCCTCGCGCTGGGACATCAGGTCCGCGTGATGGACGACCTCTCGTCGGGCAACCTGGAGAACCTCGCCGGGGTGCGCGCCACGATCGAGCTCGTCCAGGCGGACATCCGCGACCGGCAGGCGATGGCGAAGGCCTGCGCCGGGGTGGAGCGCATCATCCACGCGGCGGCCTGGCGCAGCGTGCCGAAGTCGATGGCCGATCCGTACGGCTACACCGATGTGAACGTCCTGGCCACGGCCAGCCTGCTGGAGCAGGCGGTCAACGCCAAGGCGAAGCGGGTCGTCTGCGTCTCGTCCAGCTCGGTCTACGGCGAGACCGACCGAGTGCCGCTGCGCGAGGACCAACCGACGCTGCCCATCTCCCCCTACGCCGCCTCCAAGCTGATCGACGAGATCCTCTGCGGCCTCTTCTCGCGCAGCTTCGGCCTCGAGACGGTGTCGGTGCGCTACTTCAACGTGTTCGGGCCGCGCCAGAGCCTGGAGAACGACTACGCGGTCGTGATCCCCAAGTTCATCTCGTGCCTCCTGCGCAAGGAGCCGCCGCCGGTCTACGGCGACGGCAAGCAGTCGCGCGACTTCACCTACGTGGAGAACGTGGTGGAGGGCACCATCGCCGCCTCGCAAGCGCCCGGCGTCAACGGCGAGGTGTTCAACATCGCCCTCGGCGAGGAGCACACGGTGCTCGACCTCCTCAACGAGCTCAACGCGATCATGGGCTTGTCCGTTCCGCCCGCCTTCAAGCCGCCGCGGCCCGGCGACGTGCGCCGGACGCTGGCCGATCCGTCCAAGGCGATGCGGCGGCTCGGCTGGAAGGGGACGGTTCCGTTCGCCGAAGGGCTGCGCCGCACCGTCGAGTGGTTCTGCGCGCATCCGCCTGGGTCATGACCACGCGTTGCTTCACGCTGCGGGCTCCAGGCTACAAGCTGCAGCTTGCGGCTTGTAGCTTGCGGCTTGCAGCCTGATCGCATGCAGCACGCCCATATCCCGCTCATCGATCTTCAGGCCCAGTATCGCTCGATCCAGCGCGAGGTTGACGCCGCGATCCGGCGCGTGGTCGCGCGCGGCCAGTTCGTCTTGGGGCCGGAGGGCGACGCGCTCGAGCGGGAGCTGGCGGCCTACTGCGGGACGCGCCATGCGGTCGCACTGGCGTCGGGGACCGACGCGCTGGAGCTCTCGCTGCGAGCCCTCGGCATCGGCCCGGGAGATGAGGTGGTCACGACCGTCTTCAGCTTCTTCGCCACCGCCGAGGCGATCATCGCCGCCGGTGCCACCCCGGTCTTCGCCGACATTGAGCCGCAGAGCTACACGCTCGATCCGGAGGCCGCCGCGCGCGCCGTGACCCGACGCACCAAGGCGATCATCCCGGTCCATCTCTACGGCCACCCCTGCGACATGGGGCGGATCGCGGCCCTCGCGCGCCACCGGCGGCTGCAGGTGATCGAGGACTGCGCGCAGGCGATCGGTGCCACGTGGCGCGGGCGGCGCGTCGGCGGATTCGGCGCGGCCGGCTGCCTGAGCTTCTATCCGAGCAAGAACCTCGGCGGCTACGGCGACGGCGGCATGGTGGTGACCAACGACGCGCGGCTGGCCAGGGCCCTGCGGCTGCTGCGCAACCACGGCGGCCGCCAACGCTACCAGCACCTCGTCCTGGGGAAGAACAGCCGGCTCGATGAGCTGCAGGCGGCCATCCTGCGCGTCAAGCTGCGCTACCTGGACCGGTGGAACGCCGCGCGCCGCCGGCATGCGCAACGCTACGCCGCGGCGTTGACCCGGCGCGGCCTCCGCCGCGCGGGGTTGCCGAAGGAACAGCCCGGCTGCCGGCACGTCTACCACCTCTATACGATCCGCTCCTCGGCACGCGCACGCCTCATCCGCGCGCTTGGCGGGCAGGGCATTGCGACGCAGGTGGCGTATCCCTCCACGCTGGCCGCGCAGCCGGCCCTCAGGCCGCTGCGGCTGCGGGCCGGACGATTTCCCGTGGCTGAGCGGGCTGCGCGCGAGGTGCTGGCTCTGCCGATGTATCCGGAGCTGACCGGCCGCGCCATCGATCGCATCGCGCGGGTAGTAGCACAATCCGCTTGAGTAGCCTATAATAAATGGCAATATTTTATAAAATTGTATCGGCGCCCTCTTCACCACCACAACCCAGGAGCCTGCCGTGACCAAACAAGCCCTCACCCAGAAGCAGCAGGTGGTCCTCGAGTTCATTCAGCGCTTCTTCACGGAGCACCGGAAGTCGCCGCTCATCCGGGAGATCCAAACCGGCTGCCAGATCGCCTCGTACAAATCCGCCATTGACCGGCTCAACGCGCTGGAGCGCAAAGGGTTCATCAGGCGGGCGTCCAATAAGCACCGGGGCATCCGGTTAGTGCGCCGGCTGGCCGTTGAAGCGCCGGTGGCCGCCGGAGGGCCGCCGCCGCTGGGCGAGGGAGCGGCCGAGGGAGCCTCGGTGGTATGATCCCACCACCTGCGCCCCCTTGCCGCAGGCAAGGCACGAAGCGCGCCATGACCAGTCTTGCGGATTTTCAACCGCGCGCTTCGGCGTGGCGGCCTGCTGTGACGACCATGAGCCGCCGCGAGGCGCAGGTGGTGGAATGAGAGTCCTCGTCACCGGCGGGGCGGGGTTCATCGGCTCCCATCTGTGCGACCGGTTTCTCCGGGACGGCCATGAGGTCGTCTGCGTCGATAACTTCCTGACCGGCAGCCGGACCAACATCGCGCACCTGCGTGCGCAGTCGGCGTTCCGGCTCATCGAGCACGACATCTCGAAGCCGCTCACCCTCGACGGGGCGATTGACGCGATCCTCCATTTCGCCTCGCCGGCCAGCCCGATCGACTACCTGAAGCTGCCCATCCAGACGCTGAAGGTCGGCTCGCTGGGCACGCTCAACGGCCTGGGGATCGCGAAGGCCAAGCAGGCGCGGTTCCTGCTCGCGTCGACCTCGGAGGTGTACGGCGACCCCAGCGTCCATCCGCAGCCCGAGAGCTACTGGGGGCACGTGAACCCGGTCGGGCCGCGCGGCGTCTACGATGAGGCCAAGCGGTTCGCCGAGGCGATCACGATGGCCTACCACCGGGAGCACCAGGTGGCCACGCGCATCGTGCGGATCTTCAACACGTACGGCCCGCGGATGCGCATGCAGGACGGCCGGGCGATCCCGGCGTTCATCACGCCAGCGCTGCGGGGGGAGCCGATCACCGTGTTCGGGACGGGGGCGCAGACGCGCTCGTTCTGCTACGTGGACGACCTCGTCGAGGGGATCGTGCGGCTGCTCCACTCCGATCACGCCGAGCCGATGAACCTGGGCAATCCGGAGGAGTACACGATCCTGCAGCTGGCCCAGCGCATCATCGAGGCCACGGGAAGCAAAAGCCGCATCGTCTACCAGACGCTGCCCCAGGACGATCCCAAGCAGCGGTGTCCCGACATCACGCTGGCAACGCGGACGCTGCAGTGGCAGGCGGCGACCCCGCTGGCCGCCGGGCTGCCGAAAACGATCGAGTGGTTCAGAACAGCCATGGGGCTGGCGTCCGCCGCAGGAGCGCGCCATGGCTGATCGACCTCCGCGTCCCTGGACCGCGATCGGGCTCGGCCTCGTGTTCGGCCTCTATGCCGTGCTCCTCGTCGCCGCGGTGCGCACGGGAGCACACCAGGCGTTCACCGGATGGACGGCGAAGCTGCTCACACTCGGCGGCATCGCCCTCGGGCTGCTGCCGTGGGGGGCGTGGCTACGGCCCCGGATCGTGTGGGGCCTGGGGCTTCTGGGGTGCTGGGCGCTGGTGGCGTGCTACCTCGTCCTGCTGGCACCCATCGCGCTGGTGGTCCGTCTCATCGGCGATCCGCTCAGCCGCCGGCGGCCCGCCCCCCCACCAACCAGGTTGGTGGGGGGGCCCGCCGGCTCCTCGCACTGGCTGGCGCGGCCCCCGCTGCCCAATACGCTTGACGCTGCCCGTGTTGAGTACTGAATCACCAATGACCAAATTCCAAACACCACATAATCACCAAACATCAATGCACCAATCACCAAACCGTTTGGTGATTCGGTCATTGGTCCATTGGTCATTATGTGGTGATTGGAATGTGGTGTTTGGTTATTGCGAGCGTGCGGTGTGATGCATATTCTGGGACTCTCCTGCTACTTCCACGACGCGGCGGCGGCCCTCCTGCGCGACGGCGTGCTGATCGCCGCTGCGGAGGAGGAGCGGTTCTCCCGCACGAAGCACGACTTCGGCTTCCCGCGCCACGCCATCGACTTCTGCCTGCGGCAAGGAGGCCTGACCGCGCAGGACCTCGACTACGTGGTGTTCTACGAGAAACCGTTCGTGAAGTTCCAGCGCATCCTCCAGTCGAACCTGCGGACGTGGCCGCGGTCCTGGCGCGCGTTTCCGGACGCGATGACCCACTGGATGCGCGAGAAGCTCTGGACGCGCACCCTCATCCAGGAAACGCTGGGGATCCCCGCGGAGCGGATCCTCTTTTCCGAGCACCACCTCTCGCATGCGGCCAGCGCCTTCTTCTGCGCGCCGTACGAGGAGGCCGCGATCATCACGGTCGACGGGGTGGGGGAGTGGACCACGACGACGATGGGCCGCGGATCCGCCACATGGAACGGGCAGGGCCGCAACGAGATCGTCCTGTCGCACGAGATCCGCTTCCCCCACTCGCTGGGGCTGCTGTACTCCGCGTTCACCGCGTTCCTCGGCTTCGAGGTCAACGAGGGCGAGTACAAGGTGATGGGCATGGCGCCCTACGGGCAGCCGCGGTACCGCGATCGCGTGGCCCAGGTGCTGCATCTTGAACGCGACGGCAGCTTCTGGCTCGACCTCGACTACCTCAGCTACCACTACTCCGACCGCCGCTCGTTCAGCCGCAAGCTCACGCAGCTCTTCGGCGAGCCGCGCGTGCCCGAGAGCGAGTTCTACACACGCTCGACCGGCCTGCCGGACCGCCACGACGCGCGGAGGCTCGAGGCGAATGAGCACTACGCCGACGTCGCCGCCAGCATCCAGCAGGCGACCGAGGACGCGCTCCTGGCGATGGCGAACCGTGTGCATGACGAAACCGGGCTCACGCGGCTGTGCCTGGCCGGCGGGGTGGCGTACAACAGCGTGGCGAACGGCCGGCTCCTGCGCGAAACGCCGTTCACGGACATCTACATCCAGCCGGCGGCCGGCGATTCCGGCGGGGCGGTGGGGGCGGCCCTCTACGCCTACCACGTGCTGCTGCAGCGGCCCCGCGCGTTCGTGATGGACCACGCGTACTGGGGGGCCGCGTTTTCGGATGCCCAGCTCGAGGCCGCCCTGCGGGACCGGAACCTGGCCTTCGAGCGGTTCTCGGACGATGAGGAGCTGCTCGAGGAGGTCGCCGGAGCGCTCGCCGATGGGCGCGTGGTCGGGTGGTACCAGGGGCGCACCGAATGGGGCCCGCGGGCGCTGGGCAACCGCAGCATCCTCGCCGATCCGCGCCGGGCGGAGATGAAGTCGATCGTCAACGAGAAGATCAAGTTCCGGGAGCCATTCCGGCCCTTTGCCCCGTCGATTCTCATGGACCGCGTGGCCGAGTACGTCGACTTCCAGGACAGCGACCGGCATCTCCCCGCCCAGTTCATGCTCTACGTGGCGGACGTGCGGCCCGAGCAGCGCAGCCGCATCCCCGCGGTGACGCACGCGGATGGCAGCAGCCGGCTGCAGGCGGTGTCCCCCAGGACCAATCCGCGCTACGCCCGGCTCATCGAGCGCTTCGAAGCGCGGACCGGGGTGCCCGTGGTACTCAATACCTCGTTCAACCTGCGCGGCGAGCCGATGGTCAACGCTCCGGCGGATGCGGTTACGACGTTCCTCAACAGCGGGATCGATTGGCTCGCGCTCGGGTCGTATCTCGTGCGGAAACCGGGAAGCGTCCGCGCCGACGCGCCGGCCCAGGCGGCCGCGGCAACGTGAGGGGTGGGGATGTCACGGATCGGATCGCGGGCGGGGATCGTCGGACGGTTGTTGCAGTACCTATGGCGGGAGCGGCTGTGGTGGCTGATCCCGGCGGTCATCATCTTGCTGGTCTTCGGCGGGCTGATTTTCTTCAGTCAGAGCTCGGCCGTCGCGCCTTTCGTCTACACGCTGTTTTGAGGTGACCATGACACGCGCGCTGATTACAGGCATCACGGGACAGGACGGCTCGTACCTGGCGGAGCTGCTGCTGCAGAAGGGCTACGAGGTGTTCGGGATCATCCGGCGCTCGAGCACCTTCAACGCCACGGTGCCCTTCAGCAAGGTGCTGCAGGAGTGGCAGGCCTCCGGCCAGCTGCACCTGGAGTACGGCGACCTCAACGATGCGAGCTCGCTCAACAAGATCGTGCACTCCATCCGGCCGGATGAGATCTACAACCTCGCCGCCCAGAGCCACGTCCAGGTGAGCTTCGACATCCCGGAGTACACCGGCGAGATCACGGGGCTGGGCGTCGTGCGGTTGCTTGAGGCGATCCGCGAGAGCGACCTCAAGCCGCGGTTCTACCAGGCGTCCAGCTCCGAGCTGTACGGCCGGGTGCAGGAGACGCCGCAGCGCGAGACGACCCCGTTCTACCCGCGCAGCCCCTACGCCTGCGCGAAGGCGTACGCGTTCTACATCACGCGCAACTACCGCGAGGCGTACGGCCTCTTCACCTGCAACGGAATTTTGTTCAATCACGAGACGGTAGCGTCATTTATGCCGATGTTTTGTAAGAACGTTGATGAGGATGAATTTGACATCAAACCCATCTGTGAAATCGTCCCTTTTGATGAATCCAATACACAGTATCAAGCTCGAGAGGTTTCCGGAATTTGCGTCTGGGGAAAAGGCGCATGGGTCGATGTCTCGTATGCCTCCGCATATCCGCATGACGTGATGAGCGACAACAAGAAGCCCAGATTCATCAATGCTCGATCAGGGGCGTTCATGGCGACTTCGAGCCATGTCGGCTTCATGGAAGGCGGCGAGGAAAGAGAAGTTGGCAGGATGAGCATTGGCGATCGTTTGGAGCAGCTCGATTTGCCGGAACCTTCCGGGCGAAACCCCTATCCGATCTCTGAAGAGGAAGCCGAGCTCTTGGGCATGATGGTGGGGGATGGGTCCTTCACACGGTCGAGGCGGGGCATTGGCGTGCATGGAAAGTTTACCAATTCATGTCCTGAAATGCGTCAGCGCTTCAGCGACTTATGGTCAAAAGTCACAGGAGGACGCACCACCTATTACCCGACTCGTTCAGGCTTTAATCCTGATAACATCGTGGGTCAACTCAGTCTCATAGGCCGAAATGACTGGTTGAGAAGTATAGACATTTATAACCGAGATAGAACCAAGCGCGTTCCCAAAGTCATTTTGAATTCCGGAAAAGCGATTATGCTGGCGTTCCTGCGCGGCTATAACGCGACCGACGGTCTCAAAAGTAACCCCTGCACGTACGAGTTTAGAAACTTTAAGACAAATTCAGCCACATTGGCGATGGGGTTGTGGTATCTGATCGATCAGACCACCATGCAAGATGTCAATTTAACGGTCGAAACCAAAGCAGATGGCCGCATCTTCTACTCACTGAACCTATTATCGACGACCGATAACCTCTCGAAGGAGCACAGCGTTCGTGAACTTGCGTTGGCAGACGTGTCTCAACGGGAAATATCACGCCGGACGGGCATCTCAAGAACCTTTATCCGTAAAATCCAGAACGGCGGTTCCGCATGCTTGACGCATCATCTGCGAAAGGAGTCCTCCGAAATCAAGAAAATCGTTGAAATGCCGAATTATCAGGGGTGGTTCTATGATCTTGAGACATCGTCGGGTGAATTTCATTGCGGCATTGGAACAATCCATGTTCACAATTCGCCCCGCCGGGGCGAGATTTTCGTCAGCCGCAAGATCACCCGGGCGGCGACCCGCATCAAGCTGGGGCTGCAGGATGCGCTGCTCCTCGGGAACCTGGAGGCGAAGCGCGACTGGGGTTACGCGCCCGAGTACGTCGAGGCGATGTGGCTCATGCTCCAGCAGGAGCGGCCGGACGACTACGTGATCGCCACCGGCGAGACGCACTCGGTGCGCGAGTTCGTGGAGGAGGCCTTCGGCCACCTGGGCCTTCCGTGGGAGCGGTACGTGAAGACCGATCCGCAGTACCTGCGGCCCTCCGAGGTGGACGCCCTGGTGGGCGACGCCTCGAAGGCCGGGCGGCAGCTCGGGTGGCGCCCGAAAGTGAAGTTCAAGGACCTGGTGCGCATCATGGTCGATGCGGACCTGCTCGTGGCGGAACAGGAAGCGCACGCGCAGAGCTTCCAAGCGAAACCGCTCTCCGTGTCATAACCACAGCCAGCAACAAGCAACAAGCGACACGCAGCACGTGAAGAATATTCTTTCCGTGTTGCATGTCGCATGTTGCATGTCGCGAATCGGATTGTTGTCCCATGCACATTGGGATTGAAGGCCACGGGTTCTGGGGGGAAGGGGGCAGCCAGACCCGGTACGCCTTCCAGCTCATCAGAGCGCTCGCCCGCATCGACCGGACAAACCGCTACATCGTGTTCTTCAACTCGGCCCGTCGCCGGCTGCCCGGCCAGGGCCGGTTCAGGGAACAGCTCCAGAACGACAACTTCTCCTACGTCATGACCCGCCTGCCCAACACCGGTTCGCCCTGGCTCAAGCGGCTGCGCCGCGACGTGCTCTGGCCCTGGCGGGGCGCACAGCGCGGCATCGGGTTGTTCCACTCCACCGCCCAGCGCCGCATGTACACGAACGGGGTCGCCTCCGTGCTGACGATCCATGACCTCGCCGGGCTGGTGCACCCCGAATGGTTCCCGTCCGACTCGCTGGCGCACGAGCAGAATGCCACCGCCCTGCGGGACATCCGGCAGGCGCGCCTGACCATCGCCTCATCACGCAACACCCAACAGGACATCCAGCGCATGGCGGGCGTTGGGCTGGAACGGGTGCGGGTCGTCCTGCTGGGCGTCGACACCGGCGAGTTCCACCCCGTCGAAGATCCCGCCGCCATTGAGGCGGTGACCCGCCGGCTGGGCATCCGCGGCCCCTACCTGTTGCACGTGGGCGACCTGGTGCCGCGCAAGAACCTGGAGCGGCTCATCCGCGTCTTCGCGCGGCTGAAGGCGTCGAAGCGTCTCCCGCATCAGCTCGTGCTCGCCGGCAAGCGGAACTACGGGCCGCCCAGCCTGTTCGAGCTGCCGCGCGCGCTGGGTGTGGGCGACGACGTGCTGTTTCCCGGGTTCGTCGAGGAGGCGAATCTGCCGGCCCTCTACGCCGGGGCCGCGCTGTTCGTGTACCCCTCGTGCTACGAGGGGTTCGGGTTGCCGCTCCTGGAGGCGATGGCCTGCGGGGTGCCGGTGATCTCCTCCAACGCGGCCTCGTTGGTGGAGGTCGCCGGAGAGGCCGCCATCATCCTGGACCCCTCGGATGAAGCCGGGTGGGAGGAGACGATCGGGGATCTCCTGGACGATGACGCGACGCGGCGCGCCCTGATCGCGCGGGGGCTGGCGCACGTGCAGGGGTTCACGTGGGACAAGACGGCTAAGCAGACGCTCGCCGCGTACCGCGAGTTGGGAGCCGACTGAGAATCACCAATGACCAAGCACCAAACACCACATAATCACCAATGGACCAATGACCGAATGACCAAACGGTTTGGTGATTGGTGCATTGGTGTTTGGTGTTTATGTGGTGATTGGAATTTGGTGTTTGGTGATTCGAAATGAATATGCCGCCTGTTGTGATCCTGTGCGGGGGCCGCGGCACCCGCCTGCGCGAGCGGACCGAGAGCATCCCGAAGGCGCTCGTCGAGATCGGCGGCCGGCCGATCCTCTGGCACATCATGAAGATCTACGCGTCGTTCGGCTGCCGGCGGTTCATCCTCTGCCTCGGATACAAGGGCGACCAGATCCGCCGGTGCTTCACGGGACGGCGAGGGGCTGTCCCTCGACTCGCCACCGTGTCTTCCGCACGGGGCTCGCTCGGGACTCCGCCCCCTGACGAGGTTCAGGGGGGCTCCGCGCGCGGTGCAGTCGGGATGGAGGACACGGTGGAGCACCGCGAGGCGGGGCAGACGTGGACGATCACCTTCGCCGACACCGGCGTGGACACCAACAGCGGCGGGCGCCTCGCCCGCATCGTCCCGCGGCTCGAGGCCTCACTGGCCTTTGTGACGTACGGCGACGGGCTGGCGCGCATCGACCTGGAGGAGCTCCTGGCGTTCCACGAGTCGCACAGGCGGCTGGCCACGGTCACCTGCGTGCGGCCGGCGTGCCCCTTCGGCGTCGTCGAGGTGGGCGGCGAGGACCAGGTGACGGCGTTCCGGGAGAAGCCCCCGATGCGGGACTGGGTGAACGGCGGCTTTTTCGTCTTCGATCGCCAAGCGCTCGACGGGTTCGGGGACGACGAGGTGCTCGAGCGCGAGCCGCTCGAGCGGCTGACGCGGGCGGGGCAGCTGTCCGCCTACCGGTTCGACGGGTTCTGGATGTGCATGGACACCTACAAGGACGCCCAGCAGCTCAACGTGCTGTGGGAGCGCGGGGAGGCGCCATGGAAAATCTGGTAGACGGCGTCGTCGCCGCCCAGCCCGGCTGGTCCGGTCGCCGCGTGCTCGTCACCGGTGCCACGGGGTTCGTCGGGACGTGGCTGGCCAAAGCGCTGCTCGACTCCGGCGCCCAGGTCGTCTGCCTGGTGCGCGACGCCGATCCCAACGCGCTCTTCATCCGGGGCGGGATCGACGAGCAGGTGACGATCGTCGCCGGCTCGCTGCAGGACTACTTCCTCCTCGAGCGGGCCCTGAAGCAGTACGAGATCGACACGGTGTTCCACCTGGCGGCCGAGGCGATCGTGCCGAACGCCATCGTCTCGCCGCTGTCGACCTTCGAGTCGAACATCCGCGGCACCTGGCAGCTGCTCGAAGCGGTGCGCCGGACGCCGACGGTGACACGGACGGTCGTCGCCTCCAGCGACAAGGCGTACGGCGCGCAGCCCAGGCTGCCGTACACCGAGGAGGATCCGCTGCGCGGCCGCCACCCGTACGACGCGTCGAAGTCGTGCGCCGACCTGCTCGCGCAGGCCTACGCGTCCACCTACGAGCTGGCGGTGGGGATCACCCGGTGCGCCAACATCTACGGGCCCGGCGACATCAACTGGAGCCGGCTCATCCCGGGCACGATCCGCTCGATCCTCCGGCGGGAGCGGCCCGTCATCCGCAGCGACGGCAAGTCCACGCGCGACTACCTCTACATCGCCGACGCGGTGGAGGCGTACCTGACGCTGGGGACCCGCGTGGAGGAGCCCGGCATCCGGGGCGAGCCGTTCAACTTCGGGCCGGGGCGGGCGGTCTCGGTGCTCGACCTGGCCGCGAGGCTGCTGGCCCTCGGGCCGTATCCCGAGTTGACGCTCGACATCGTCAACACGGCGAAGGCCGAGATCCGCGACCAGAGCCTCTCGAGCGAGAAGGCGAAACGGCTGCTCGGCTGGAGGCCCAGCGTCGGGCTGGATGAGGGGTTGGAGCGCGCGATGAAGTGGTACCAAGCGTTCCTGGAAGAAGACCTGGAAATTACCAGTAGAACATAGGCCCTCAGCGACATGCGACATGCGACAAGCAACACTTCAACCGCCGATCCTTTAAGAGCTTGGTGGTTCCGTGTTGCATGTTGCTTGTCGCTTGTCGCTGATACTCCTGTATGACGCGCACCCCACTCGTGACCGTCTGCGTTCCCACCTATAACCGCGCCGGGTACCTGCGCCAGTGCCTGGATTCGATTCTCGCGCAGACGGTGGACGCGTTCGAGCTGCTGGTGCTCGACAACGCCTCGACCGATGACACCCCTGAGGTGGTGCGGCATCTCGCGGATCCGCGCGTGCGCTGCGTCCGGCACCCGGAGAACCTGGGACAGATCCCCAACGTCAACCGGGGGCTGGAGCTGGCGAGGGGCGAATTCGTGTGCGTCTGCCACGACGACGACGTGTGGGCGCCGCGGTTCCTGGAGCGGCAGCTCGAGGTGATGCGCCGCCACCCGTCGGTCGCACTCTCGCACACCGCCGTCTGGCTCTGCACGGAGGAGGGGGTCGCGCGCGGCGTCCATCGGGTGAGTGCCCGCGACTACCTGCTCAACGGACGCGAGGCCTTTCTGCGCTACCTGGCGTTCGGGCACGACGTGGTGTTTTCCACGACGATGGTCCGCCGCGCCTGCTACCAGCAGGCCGGGCCGTTCGATGCCCGCTACCTGTGCGCCGACTTCGACATGTGGCTGCGCCTCTCGCTGCAGGGCGATGTCGCCTATGTGGCCAAGCCGCTGGCCGGATACCGGGTCCACGGGGCGAGTGCGTCGAGCGGCATGACCGCCGTGCGGTGGTTCCAGGAGTATTTCGAGATCTTCGACCGGGCGGTCGCCCTGGGCGCTCCGCAGCTGCCGGAGTTGCCAGCACTGGCCGGTCGGCTGCGCGCCCGCGCGAAGCGCTTCCAGGCCCGGCGCGCCCGCATCGAGGCGGCCGCGTGCCTCGCGGCGGGCCACGACGCCGCCGCGCAGGAGTATCTCGACGCGGCGGCGCGCCTGGATCGCTCACTGCCCAGTTCGCTCGCCACCGGGGCGTTGCGCCTGTGCCGCAATGCCGCTGGCCGCAGCGTGCTGAGTGGGATCAAGGCGGTACGACGTCGAGTACGCTCAGCGACAAGCGACAAGCGACAAGCAACAGTTACGCAATAGCCAAAAGCGGGTCATCAATGAAAACGGCATTACTGGAATGGCTGGCGTGTCCCGCGTGCCGGGGCACGCTGCGCCTGGCACAGCCGGTGCACCAGGGCGAGGAGATCGTCTCCGGCGCGCTGGGCTGCGAGAGCTGCTCGCGCGCCTACCCGATCGTGCGGGGGATCCCCCGCTTCGTCGCCGACGACAGCTACGCCGGCAACTTCAGCTTCGAGTGGAACCGGTTCCAGACCACCCAGCTCGACAGCCGGCAGCAGCGCGGCGAGTCGGAGCGGCGCTTCCGGCAGAGCCTCGACATCCCGCTGGAGCAGCTGAAGGGGCAGCTCGTCCTGGACGCCGGCTGCGGGATGGGCCGCTTCGCCGAGATCGCCCTCCATCACGGGGCCACGGTCGTGGCGATGGACCTCAGCTTCGCGGTGGACGCGGCGGCGAAGAACCTCTCGCCGCAGCCCGACGCTCACGTGGTCCAGGCGAACCTCTTCGCCCTGCCGTTCCGCCCTGAGACGTTCGACCTGATCTACAGCCTCGGCGTGCTGCACCACACGCCCAACCCCCGGAAGGCGTTCGAGGGGCTGGTGGAGCTGCTCAAGACCGGCGGGAAGATCAGCGTGACGCTCTACAGCGGCTATAACACCGTCTACGTGCGCTCCACGAGCTTCTGGCGGTTCGCGCTGAAGCGGCTCCCCGGCCGCTGGCTCTACCGCCTGTCGCACCTCGCCATCCCGTACTACCACCTCTGCCGGATCCCGCTGCTCGGGTTGGGGTTTCAGGCGCTGTTTCCCATCAGCATGCACCCGGATCCCGAATGGCGGGTCCTCGACACCTTCGACTGCTACAGCCCCACGTACCAGTCCTACCACACCCACCACGAAGTGTTCCGGTGGTTCAAGGAGGCGAACTTGACCGGCGTCGAAGTGCTGGAACCAGGCATCTCGTTAATTGGTGGAAAGCGCACAGTCAGCGACAAGCGACAAGCAACAAGCAGCACTTGAAGAATATTCTCACGTGTTGCCTGTCGCTTGTTGCCTGTTGCTAAACGGGTGGTTGTTCCATGCATATTGGGATTGAGGCGCACGGGTTCTGGGGCGACGTCGAGGGGCAGGGCGCCTACATCGCCAACCTGATCCGCGCCCTGGGCCGGCTGGACCGGACCAACCGCTACACGCTCCTGTTCAACTCCTTCACCCGCACGCCGGCGCGCCGCGCGGCGGTCGCGCGGCAGCTGCCGCCGAATTTCCAGGCGGTGTTCCTGCCACTGCCCAACGTCTACCACCCCTCGGTGCTGTTCATGAAGGAGCGGGTGGTCTGGCCGGCGGTGACCCGGCGGCTCGGGATCGACGTGTTCCACGCGACGTCGTATCGCGGCATCTTCGCGGAGGGCATGCGGACGGTGCTCAGCGTCCACGACTTCGCCTACCACCACTGCCCGGAGACGTTTCGCCCTGAGAGCCTCGGCTATTACCGGCGGCTGCCGCAGGATGCGGCGCGGGCTGCGCTGGTGATGACCCTCTCCGACTCCAGCCGCCAGGATGCGGTGCGCGTGCTCGGGCTGCCGCCGGAGAAGGTGCGGACGGTCTACGCCGGCGTCGACCTGGACCGGTTCAACACGCGGTCCTCCCTGCCGGAGGTCGAGGCCACGCGCTCCCGCTACGGCATCCGCTCGCCGTCCATCCTGTTTCTCGGCAACCTGAACCCGAAGAAAAACGTCGGCACGCTGATCGCGGCCCTCGGCCGGCTGCGCGCGCAGGGCCAGGACCGGTATCAGCTGGTCCTGGCCGGCAAAGCCACGGCGCACCAGGACTCGATCCGCCGGGCGATTGCCGCATGGTCGCTGGGCGCTCAGGCGGTGTGCACGGGCTTCGTGCCGGACGAGGAGCTTCCGCTCCTCTACCGCGCGGTGGACCTGTTCGCGTTCCCGTCGCTGTTCGAGGGGTTCGGCCTGCCGGTGCTGGAGGCGATGGCGTGCGGCACCCCGGTGGTGGCCTCGAACGCGACGTCGATCCCCGAAGTGGCCGGCGAGGCGGCGGTCCTGGTGGATCCGCGGGATGCGGCAGCACTCGCCGCGGCGATCCGGCGCGTGTTCGAGGACGCGGCGCTGCGCGCCTCGCTCGTCGAGCAGGGGGCAGCACAGGCGCGCCGTTTTTCCTGGGAGCAGGCGGCCGCCCGCGTGCTGGACGTCTACCGCGCGGCGGGCAACGGGGCGAGATGAATCCAATCTCCCAGTCGGTGTCGGTGGTGATCCCGGCGTACAACGAAGCCAAGCGGATTGGGCTCACGCTCGACCGCATCGAGCGGTTCTTCTCCGGCCAGGCCAGGCCGTTTGAGGTCATCGTGGTGGATGACGGCAGCGCCGATGAGACCTCCGCCGTGGTCGAACGCTTCTGCGCCCGGCAGCCGGACCGGTTCCGGCTGCTGCGGCAGGGGCGGAATGCCGGCAAGGGGGCGTGCGTCCGGCGCGGCATGCTGGAGGCGACGGGGCAGCTGCGCCTCTTTTCGGACGCCGACCTCTCGACGCCGATCGAGGAGCTGGGCAAGCTCATGGCCGCGCTGGGCGAGGGCTGCGACATCGCCATCGGCTCCCGCGGCCTGCCGCAGTCGGAGCTCGTGCTGCGCCAGCCCAAGTACCGCGAGCTGATGGGGCAGGGGCTGAACCGGCTGCTGCGGCTGATGCGGCTCACGCGGTTCCACGACACGCAGTGCGGCTTCAAACTGTTCTCCCGCGAGGCGGCCCAGGCGATCTTTGCGCGGCAGACGATCGACCGTTACGGGTTCGACGTGGAGATCCTCTGGCTGGCCGAGCGGATGGGGTTTCGCATCGCCGAAGTGCCGGTGCGGTGGATCCACGACGCGGACAGCCGCGTGCAGCCCGTGCAGGACGGCCTGCGGACGCTCTCCGACGTGCTGCGGCTGTCGCTGCGCCGCGATGGCGCCGTGCTGCCGCCGGCGCGCCGGGAGACGCGCTCGCCGTCGGATGCTGCCGCGCACGAGGCGCAGGTGCGGCGATGAATCCGCAGGCCCAGCAGCATCTCCACGAGCACGCCCCGCACCACTGGTGGTCGCGGGGGCAGGAAGCGCTGCTGCGGCAGGTGCTGTCGCGGTGGCTCTCGCCTGGGTCGCTGATCTTGGACGCGGGCTGCGGCTCAGGCCGTATGCTGCCGATGCTGGAGGCGTTCGGCCGTCCGGTCGGCCTCGATGAGAGCCTGGACGGCCTGCGGCTGGGCGGGTACCCGCGCCTGGCGCGCGCGTCGCTCACCGCGCTGCCGTTTTCCGCCGCCGCCTTCGATGCGGTCATCTGCCTGGATGCGATCGAGCACGTGGAGCGCGACGAGGCAGCACTCGCGGAGCTGGTCCGGGTGCTGCGTCCCGGCGGACTCCTGGCGCTGACCGTGCCGGCCTACGGCTGGCTCTTTTCGCGCCACGACGTCGCCCTGGGCCACTACCGGCGCTATTCCGGGCGCGAGCTGAGGCGCAAGCTGCTCGCCGCCGGCGTCACCGTGCGGTACCTGAGCCCGTTCAACACGCTGCTCTTTCCCATCGCGGCCGCCGTGCGGCTGGCGGAGAAATGGCGGCCAGCACCCCCGGAGCGCCTGCACGCCGACATCGTCCGGGTGCCGCCGCGGCCGGTGAACGCGCTGCTCGAGCAGGTCTTCCGGGCGGAGCGGCTGTGGCTCGGGCGCGGCACCGCACCGTTTGGCCTGTCGCTCCTTGGGATCGCGACGAAGTGATGCGGATGCGCGGGGCGCTGGCCGCGATGCTCCTGGCCGCCCTGGCCCTGCGCGCGTGGGGCATCACGACGGGGCTGCCCGGGCTCTACTGGCATGACGAGACCGGGACGCTGATGGGCTCGCTGCGCATCGGCGTGACCGGTCTGCGGGGCGCGGGATACAGCTACTTCCACGGGTCGCTCCTCTCGCTGCTGCTCTTCGCGGCGGAAGGGGCCTACTACCTCGTCGGCCGGCTGACGGGCGCGTTTGCGAGCCTGAACGATTTCCTGCTGCACGTCGCCTCGGATCCGAGCGGCTGCGTGATCCTGGTGCGCGCCGTGCTGGTGGCGGTCAGCGTCGGCGTCGTCGCGCTCACGTACGCCCTGGGCGAGCGGCTGGTGGACCAGACGACCGGGCTGATCGCCGCGCTGGGGGCCGCGGTCTCGTTCGGCTTCGTCCAGCTGGCCTTCGGGAAGGAGGATCAGCTGTACACGCTGCTGCTCCTTACGAGCGTCTGGGCGCTGCTCCGCAGCCTGGAAGCCGGGGCGAAGCCGAGCGGCCTCTTCGCCTCCGGGGCGTTGCTGGGGCTGGCGATGGGCGTGAAATACCTGGCACTCTTGGGCGGCGTCTTCATCCTCGTCGCCTGGTGGTGGCACCGCGAGCAGCTCTCCATTAGCCGGCTCCTCGTCTGGGGGGCCGGCTTCCTGGGCGGGCTGCTCGCCGGCATCCCAGCACTCCTCGTCGACCTCGCGGCGGTCTGGCGGGACGCCTCCCAGATCTATGGGGCCAACACGTCGCACGGGTTCCTGGTGATCGAGGGGCCGAACACCTCGTGGCTGTCGTACGCCGGGCCGACGGTCAGCGACAACGTGGGGATCGTCTTGGCGGTCGCCTGCGGTGCCGGGGTGCTCCGGTGCCTCCAGCGGCGCGATGGGCGTCTGCTGAGCTGGCTGCTGGCCTATCCCATCGTCCTCACCATCGTGCTGGCCCGCGTGGTCTGGATCGGGCAGGGCAACGCGGTGCCGTATTTTCAGCTGCCGGCGATGCCGTTTCTCCTGATCCTCGCCGCCCTGGGCATCCGGGAGGCGCTGGCGAGTTCGCACCGCGCGGCGCGCGCCGCCGGGCTGGCGGTCCTGTGCGCCGGCGTGCTGGTGAACGGGCCGCCCATCATCCGGTACAAGCGGTGGCTGGCGTCCGACGACACCCGCACGCTGGCGAAGGCCTGGCTGGAGGCGCGCGTGCCCGCCGGGAGCCGGATCGCCGTGGAGGGCGGGCTCAAGGGCTACGTCTGGGCCGGGCCGCAGCTCGCCGAGGATGAGGCGACGCTGCAGCGCGAGATCGAGCGCTCCAGGCAGGAGGGGGGGACCGGCCGGTTTTGGGAAGAGCGGGCGAGAGCGCTGCACCGCGGCGCGGCACCGCGCTATACCCTGACCAAAGTGGTGCGGGTCAGCGAGCTGACGGAGGAGCAGCTGCGCGCGCACGACTACGTGGTGCTCTCCCGGCGGCACGACGAACCGTGGGCCGGCTTGCCGTCGTTCGAGCCGGTCGAGCGGTTCGAGCCGGCCCCGCCGATCTCCTACGACTTCGCGCCCATGCTGAGCCGGACCGACTTGCTGCGCCTGCGGGTCGTGCCCTTGTGGGGGCCGGCGCGGCTGGCCAAAGGGCCGCGCATCGTCATTCTCAGGCGCGCAGCGCCGGGGGCGGGATGATCACCGTCTTGCATCTCTCGCACTGCCTCAACCGCTACGACTATATCGACGCGGTGATCCGGCACGCGGACCCCGCGCAGTTCCGCATGCTGGCCGCGACGCTGACGGATGACGGCTCGGTGCGTCCCGGGGCGGCGCCGTATCCGGTGACCGTGTTGGGCGTGCGCGCCCGGACCCAGTGGCCGGCTGCGGCGGCGGCGCTGCGGCGCCTGTGCCGGAGCGAGCGCGTGGACGTCGTCCATACGCACAATCTCGATTCGACGGCGATCGGCGCCTTCGCCGCGCTCGGCATCCGCCGGGTGCGGCTCGTCATCGGGCGGCACTACGCGGATGCGCTCTATCAGCTGCGCCCCGCCTGGAAGTGCCGCGCCCTCCTGGCGCTGGAAGGCTGGTGCAACCGCCGCGCGGCGCGCCTCATCGCGCCCTCCTCCATGGTGCGCGCGATCCTCGTGGAGCGTCAGCGCGTGCCGGCGCGGCGTGTCGCGCAGATTCCGTACGGGTTCGACTTCGCCAAGCATCAGGCGTCCGTGGATGCGCCGGCACGGCTGCGGCGCGAGCTGGGGCTGGAGGGGGCGGCCGTGCTGGGCAGCTTCTCGCGGTTGAACGCCGATAAAGGGCACGCCGATCTGTTGCGCGCCTTCGCCCGGCTGCAGCCGGGGCGGCCCACGCTGCGCCTGCTCCTCGTCGGGGAGGGGAACGTCAGGCCGCGCCTTGAGGCGCTGGCCCGGGAGCTCGGCGTGCAGGAGCGGGTGCGGTTCGCCGGGTGGCGCGCGGATGTCATCGACCTCATGGCGATGGCGGATGTGGTCGCGCACCCCTCGCTCCACGAGGCGTTCAGCCAGGTGATGGTGGAGGCGCTGGCCATGGGCAAGCCGCTCGTGATCACCGACGTGAGCGGTGTCGCCGATGTCGTGCGGGATGGCTGGAACGGGCTCATCGTCCCGAAGGCGGATCCGGCGGCGCTGGCGGCGGCGGTCACGCGGCTGCTCGACCATCCCGAGGAGGCCGCCGCAATGGGCGCGCGCGGGCGCGCGCGGGTGCGCCGCGAGCTGGACATCCACGTCATCATCACACAGTACGAAGCGGTCTATCGGAACGTGATGGGGCAGGAACAATCACCAAACACCAAATCTCAATCACCAAATAATCACCAAGATCCAATCACCAATGACCAAACAATTGAGGTCATCGCGTAGTTGTTTGGTGATTGGTGTTTGGTTATTGGAGCTTATTTGGTGATTGGAATTTGGTGATTGGTGATTTCATGAGCAGCGAGATGTGTTGATGTCCACAGCATCCTCCATGGAACGGATCAAGCGAATCGCCAACGTGTTCAGCCGCTACTCGCATCCCTCGGATGACTTCGCGGCGATCGTGACGTACCAGGTCGCGGTGCGCAACCCCGTGCTGCGCTTCCTCCTGCGCCAGGCCCCGGTCGCCCCCCTCGTCTTCCGGCTGCCGTCGCTGCGGCGCGCCCTCTGCGCCTACAGCACGACGGAGCGCATCGTGGAGGTCCCGTTCGTGCTGCGGCATCTGACGCTTCCTAAGGGGTCCGCCATCGCGGACTTCGGCTGCACCGAGAGCCCGCTCGCCCTCCACCTGGCCAATGCCGGCTACCAGGTGACCGGCATCGACCTGCGGCCCTACCCCTTCGATCACCCCAACCTCCGCACGATCCAAGGGGATGTGCTGGGCGGCGTCCTGCCCGGCGGGGCGTTCG
This sequence comes from Candidatus Omnitrophota bacterium, assembly GCA_016206585.1. Classification (GTDB taxonomy): domain Bacteria; phylum Omnitrophota; class Gorgyraeia; order Aquiviventales; family Aquiviventaceae; genus JACQRE01. The sequence goes on from JACQRE010000158.1 coordinate 23,500, forward strand.
ACGCCGCGATCTGTCTCTCGACCATCGAGCACGTCGGGCTGGACGCGTACGGCGGCCGGCTGATGGCGGATGGCGATCTGCGCGTGATGCGGGAGCTGCGCCGCAGCCTGCGGACGGGCGGGACGCTGCTCCTCACCGTGCCGTACGGCTGCGGTCGGCTGCCCGGTTCGCGCGTCTATGACCGGGACAGGCTGAGCGCGCTGCTCGAGGGGTTTGCGGTCGACGCAGAGGAGTACTACTACAAGCAAGCGGGACGCCACTGGATCGTCTCGGACCGCGAGACGGTCGGGGCGGTGGAGTCCCGCGTCGCCACGCAGGGGGTCGCACTCATCGCCGCCCGCAAGAGGGACTGATGCGGCATACGTTATCGGTCATCATCCCGTGCTACAACGAGGCGCGGACCATCCGCGACGTGATCCGCCGGGTCCAGGCGGTCGACCTGGGTGAGGTGGACACAGAGATCGTCGTGGTCGACGATGGCTCGCGCGACGGCACGCGGGACATTCTGCGCCAGCTCTCGACGGTCACCGTCATCTTCCACGAGCGCAATCAGGGCAAGGGCGGGGCGATCCGCACGGGCATCGCCGCGGCCGCCGGCGACCTGGTCATCATCCAGGATGCGGACACCGAGTACGACCCCGGCGATTTCCAGGCGCTGATCAGGCCGATCCTCGACGGCCGGACCGAGTTCGTGATGGGCTCGCGCTTCCTCCGGGAGAAGCGGCGCTACCTCTGGGGCGGCAACTCGCCCTTTTTCACCCACTACGTCGGCAACCAAGTGGTGATCTGGCTGACCAACTTCCTGTATGGGAACAGGGCGACCGACTACGAGGGGTGCTACAAGGTGCTGACGCGCCGGCTCGCGGTCGCGCTGGACGTGCGAGCCAAGGGGTTCGAGTTCGACAACGAGCTGATCTGCAAGGCGCTGCGCCTGGGCCATCCGATCGTCGAGGTGCCGATCCGCTACACGCCGCGCAGTTATCGGGACGGGAAGAAAATCACCTGGCGGCACGGCCTGCAGATGGTGTGGACCATTCTGCTGTGGCGGGTGCGCCCCCTGCGTCTCCCGCCAGCGGCCGCCGGAGCTGGACGCGCCGCGGCGATCGTCTCCGCCGCCGTCCCGAGGGCCGGCACGCCGCTGGTCAGCATCTGCATTCCGGTGAAGAACATGGAGCGGACCATCCGGCAGACGGTGGCCTCGGCGCTGGCGCAGACGTATCCGCACCTCGAGGTGCTCGTGGTGGACAACCGCTCCACCGACCGCACGCGCGAGGAGGCCGCCGGTTTCCAGGATCCGCGGCTGCGGGTGATCCAGAACGCCGAGGACGTGGGCGTCTACGGCAACCACAACCGGTGCGTCGAGCACGCACGCGGCGAGTTCGTCAAGTTCCTCCACGGCGACGATCTGCTGGAGCCGGCGTGCGTGGAGCGGATGTTGGAGCCCGTCCGAGCGCCCGGCGGCGAGCGGATCGGCCTCGTCGCCTGCGGCGCCATTGAGCTGGGCCCGTCTGATGCGGAGTGCCGCCGCACGGTGATTCCGCCCGGGCCGCTGCGGATCCCGGGCGGCGAGCTGTACGAGGCGGTGCCGCGGCTGGGCAATTTCATCGGCACCCCGACGATGACGCTCCTGCGCCGGCAGACGGTGCGTGACGCCGGCGGGTTCGACGCGGCGATCCGCCACTCGGCCGATTTCGACTGCTGGCTGGCCATCGCCGAGCAGGCCGACGTCGCCTTCGTGCCGCACCACCTCGTGCGGCTGCGCACCGACCCGCCGCCCGCCGATCCGCGCCGGCGCTACAACGCGGAGCAGATCCTCCACTACATCACGGTGCTCAAGAAGCGCTACGGCCGGACGCTGGGCCGCGAGCCGCTGTGGCGCTCGCCCTTGGGGCGATGGATCTGCCGCGAGTCCGTGCTCTACACGCTGGCCTACGGCCGCGAGGCGCTGCGCGGCCACCCGGATGCGTTCCGGCGGCTGGTGTCGGAGCTTCGCCGGGACGGCCTGCTGCCCCAGCTCTCCTGGCAGCTCATGCTCCACGGACCGGGGACGGTGTTCCGGACGGTCACCCGCTCGTCGCCGGACCCGTACCAGCGGATCTCGGCCTATTTCGGGTCGCACCGGGAACGGGCGGACGCCGTCCAGAGAGCCCGCGCATGACGGAACTCGTCTCCTCGAACCGGTGGCGCTACGCGGTCTGGGCGGTGCTGGCCGCCGGCGGCGCGCTGCTAGCACTGGGCTGGCTGGATCTGTTCGGGTGGATCGCCCGCCACCTGAGCCCCGACGGCGTCCTGCAGTCCGAGACGCTGTCGGAAATCCGCCGGTTCAACCAGGCCACCCCCGTGGTGGGCGGAGCGCTGGTGGGGGCTGCCCTCGCCGCCGCCGCGATGCGGGACCGCCTTCAGGCGTGGCTGCGCGCGTTCGACGTCCCGGAGGCGGTGACGGCCGAGTCGCCCGCGCTCCAGCTCTTCCTCGTGAGCGTCATCGGCCTGTTCCTTCAGATGCTCATCATCCGCTGGGTGTCCTCCGAGGTGCGCATCTTCGCCTACTTCAAGAACCTAGCACTGCTGGGCTGCTTCTTCGGGTTCGGTCTCGGCACAGGCCTTGGCCGGCGCCGCATCTCGTTGCTCCTCATCTTTCTCCCGCTGCTCGCCCTGGCCCTCTATGTGCAGTTTCCCGAGTACCTCGGACCCCTGTCGCTGCCCAACCTGATCCGGTTCGTCGGCAGCTTTGATGATCTGCGCTACTGGGTCTCCGCGCCGCGCAAGGCGCTGCTTTGGAGTGCCGGCCTGATCCAGATCGCGGCGATCTTCCTGACGGTGCTGCTGCCCTTCATCCCCATCGGGCAGTGGCTTGGCCGGCTGCTGAGCACCGCGCCGCCGCTGCGCGCCTACACGATCAACCTCCTCGGCAGCCTGGCGGGGATCTGGCTCTTCTCGGGGCTCTCCTGGGCGTGGCTGCCGCCGGTGGCGTGGTTCGTGCTGGCACTGGCGGGCCTCCTCGTCCTCCTGCGGCGCCATCGAGCCGGCTGGGCGGGCACGCTGGTCTTCGGCCTCGCCCTGCTCGCCGTGCTGGGCCTGCCGCGCGAGGGCCTCCGCGTCGTGTGGTCGCCCTACCATCAGCTCCTCGTCCATCCGGTGCCGGCGGGGGAGGGAAGCGGGCGCGTGCAGCACATCATCGAGGTCAACCACACCTTCTACCAGAACGTCGAGGATACCCGGCGGCCCGCGCCGGTGGCCCTGTCACACTATGAGGTGCCCTACCGCATCGTGCCGCAGCCCGGGCGCGTGCTGATCGTGGGGGCCGGCTCGGGCAACGACGTGGCCGCAGCACTGCGCGCGGGAGCCGGCCATGTGACCGCGGTGGAGATCGATCCGGCGATCGCCGCGCTGGGGCGCGAGCTGCACCCCGAGCATCCGTACGACTCGCCGCGCGTCCGGCTGGTCATCGACGATGCGCGCGCCTACTTCAAGCGGGCCGGGGAGCGGTACGACCTCATCGTCTTCGGGATGCTCGACTCCCATACGTTGTCCTCCACCGTGACCAACATCCGGCTGGACCACTACGTCTATACCGTGGAGAGCTTGCGCGAAGCGCGCCGCTTGCTGGGCCCGGAGGGCGTCCTGGTGCTCACCTTCGCGCCCGGCATTCCCTGGATGCACGACCGGTTGGCCGAGACGCTCCAGCAGGTCTTCGATCAGCCGCCGCTCCTCATCGGGCCGACCCTGATCGCGGGCGACCCCTCGCAGATCCAGGCCGCGCTGGCCAGGGATCCGCAGCTCGCCCAGGAGGTGCGGCCCCATGCGTCCCACCCCGCGATCCGCGTCACCACCGATGACTGGCCCTACCTCTATCTGCCGCGGCGCGGTATTCCCCTCTTACAGTTGGCCATCACGGGGCTGGTGGGGCTGCTGTTCTGGCTCATCGCGCGCCGCAGCCTGGGATCGATGGCCCGTCTCGACGGGCAGTTCTTCTTCCTCGGGGCCGCGTTCCTGCTGATCGAGTTCCAGGGGGTCAGCCGCGCAGCCCTCCTGTTTGGGACGACGTGGCTGGTGAACGCCATCATGATCTCCGGCATCCTGCTGATGGCGCTCGCCTCGACCGGGTTCGTCGCGCGCCGCCGGATCGTCTCGACGCAGCCCTTCTACGCCGGGCTGCTGCTGTGCGTGCTGCTGGGCGCGCTCCTCCCGCTCGAGCATCTGGCGGGCGGCGGTCTCTGGTCGCGCGCCATCGGGCCGGTCGCGCTCCAGACCGCGCCGCTGTTCTTTTCAGGCGTCATCTTCGCCGCCGCATTTCGCCAGGCGCGGGACGTCCGGGCGGCGTTCAGCTCCAATCTGCTAGGGGCGGTCGCCGGCGGCCTGGTAGAGTCGGTGTCGTATCTGACCGGGATTCGCGCGTTGAGCTGGGTGATCCTCCTCTTCTATGCGCTGGCGTGGGTGAGCGGGGAGCGGGCCACCGCTCATGGCTGACGCCGCAGCGCTGTCTCTCTTGGCGGCTCCGCCGGTCTCGGGCCGGGCCGAGGTGCAAGCACGGCAGCGGTTCCTCTGGCTGTGCGCGTCATTGCTCGCGGTCTATGGCGTGATCTTCTGGTGCTTCGTGCCTGGGCGGACCGACGAGTACTGGGATCACACCGCGGCGATCCGCGCCCTGACGGAGAGCTTCCTCCATCCGGTGCATCCGCTCATGCAGGTTCCGCTGGCCGGTGAGCGGTGGTTCAATCCGTACCTGCTCCTGATGGCCGGGATTGCCAAAGCGGCCGGCCTCATGCCGGTGGACGTGTTAAAGCTCGGCGGTCCGCTCAACCTGGCCCTGCTCTTCGTGGGGCTCTACCGCTTCGCGGCGGTTTCGACGGGCCTCGGACGCGGCGTGGCGGGCTGGATGCTGATCAGCTACCTGTTCTTCTGGACGACGCGGGGGGCCATGGTGCGGGAGCTGGGCTACTCGCCGGCGGCCTTCGTCGCCAGCGGCACGCCGCTGCTCTGGTGGTTGGCGCTGCGCCTGGTGAACCGTCCGACCGCCGCGCGAATGGCCTGGGTGGTGGCCGCCGGATCGATCCTGTGGCTCTGCCATCAGCTCGCCGCCGGAGTGGCCCTCATCAATGCGGCATGGCTGATGCTGCTCGAGCCGTCCAGTCCGTGGCGCCGTCGAGCGCTCCTCGCGCTGGGCATGGCCTGCGGCATTCTGCTGCTCAGCGAATGCTGGCCGTATTTCTCGAGCGTGCGGCTGCTGCTGGGCAGCTTCCGGCAGTACGGCTATGGCAGCAGCCATATCCACCAAGCCTGGGAGGCCCGTCTGTATCTCGCACTCCTCGGGCCGAATCTCCTGGGTCTCGTGCTGCTCACGACGCGACAGGGCCGCTCGCTGCTGGAGCGGTTTCTGCAGGTTTCCGCGGGGAGCTTCGGGGTGTTGTGGGCGGTGCTGCTCGCGGCGCGCTCCCAATACCACAGCGCGGCGATTCTGGCGGTCGGCAACGCCTTCGCCTTGCGCGTGGGGCTGGAGCTCGCGCGTCCGGCGGGTCCCGGCTGGTCCGCCATCCTGCGCACCGCCCTCATCCTGGCGATCCTGCTGCAGGTGAAATTCACGGCCGGGTGGTTCCATCAGATGTACGGCACGCCGTCGGGCGCGGCGTACCGGCAGATGCTCCAGGACTACCGGCAGCTTCCGCGCCATGTCGGCCGGTCGGACGTCGTCCTCAGCGACCTGTGGACGTCGTGGCAGGTGCCGACGTTCGCCGGCAAGACGCTCACCCGGCCGCCCGGACACGAGGTGGATTACTCGGTGCCGTACCGGGAGCAGCAACAGCGCGCCCGGGCGCTGCAGCAGCTCCTGGACCCCGCGACGTCCGGGGCGATCCGGCAGGCGCTCCTGCAGCGCTACCACATCCGCTACGTCCTGGTCAATCGCGTGCTGGCTCCGGAGTTCGACCTGCGCCACCTCGTCCGGATGGGCGAGACCGTGTGGGAAACACCCCGCCTGACCCTGGTGAGGCTTTCCGCATCATGAAGCCCGGCGCTGAGACGACGCGCGTGCCGTATCGCTGGGACTGGCTGCCGCTGGCGTGGCGGTTCCTCCGCACCGATCAACAGCTCGCACACATCCTGCATGGCGGCCATCTCGCCTACCTCAACGCGCTCTGGCGCGACGGCGCCCCGCTCATGGTCTCCGGACGGCACTGGCCGTCCCCCTCCGTGCCGCTGACGGACAGCCGCGCCATCGACAACGGCTACCGTCCCGCCAACGCGCCCGGGGCGGGGTTCGAGCGGCAGCCGCTGGTGGTGGGCGACGTGGAGGCGGTGCGGGAGCAGTTCCGGGACATCGCGGTGCAGGAGTGGTGGCATCTGGTGGCCCCGGGCGGGTATGTGCTCCTGCGGCTGGCCGGCCGTTCAGGGTTCGGGGGACGCGCCGTCCCATCGGCTGAGCGGGCCCTCCAGCTGTGCGCGCACGGGGTGGTGCGGTTTTGGAAGCGGTTGTATCTCGGGCGAGGGGAATTGCTCCTGATCCAGAAACAGGCCTCCGTCGAGCTGGGGCGGGCGGAGGAGTGGAGCTTCGGGATCATCAGTAACGGCCAACGCGCCGGCTGGCTGCAGGAGGCGATCGCCGCGATCCGGGAGCAGGGCATTCCCCGCTACGAGATCATCCTCGTGGGGCCGCGCGACCGGCTGCCGGCGGAGGGCAAGGATCTGCGCGTGATCGACTTCACGCAGCACGATGACCGAGGGTGGATCAGCCGCAAGAAGAACCTGGTCGCCGAACACGCGCGCTACGAGAACCTCGCGATCCTCCACGACCGGATCCGGCTCGACCCGGACTGGTATACGGGGATGCTGGCCTACGGCAACGCGTTCTGGCTGCTTGGCGTGCCGATCCGCTCGCAGGCGCCCCAGGCGCGGACCGTCGACTGGGTGCGGTTTGACGGGCGGCGGGGGCTGCGGCGGCTGGCGGAGATCGAGCTGCTCGACTACGCGGATTGGGATCCGTGCGTGTTCATCAACGGGGCGCTGCTGATGGCGAAACGATCCTGCTGGCTGCAGATCGGGCTGGATGAGCGGCTGTTCTGGCAGGAGGACGAGGACGTGTGGTTCTCCCGGGCGTTCATCGCCCGCGGCTGGCTGCCGCGCCTCAACGTCCTGGCCGCGGCCTGGTCGAAGACGTTCTACCCGACGCGGGTCTCCTTGCAGCTCTTGCCGGACGGCGGGCGGCGGCGCGTGGTGATCCCGTGGAGCCGCTTCTCCCGCACCCCGCAGCCGCTCCCATCCGGAGCGGCCTCATGAGCACGCTGGTCGTCGAGCCGGCGGTGCGCGCGGGCGGTCTGACGGAGAACGCCGTGCGGCGGGATGCGCTGATCCGGCTCAACCGGCTGTGGGGGATCGCGTCGCGGGTCGCAACGACCCTACTGGGGTTCCTGTCGGTGCACCTGGCGATCCGGTACTTCGGGGCCGAGCGCTACGGAGTGTGGCTGGCACTGTCCACCATTCCCGGATGGCTGGCACTCCTCGAGCTGGGGCTGGGTCCGCTGCTGCGCAACCGCATCGCACAGGCCTCAGCGGGCGAGGACGCCGCCCAGATCCGGCGGCTCGCGAGCGCTTCGTTCCGTTCGCTGGCTCGCGCGGCACTCGCCGCAGGAGCGATCGCCCTCCTCGTCATCCCCCGCCTGCCGTGGTCCCGGTGGGTTGGCGCGGAGGGGGTGCCGCCCGCAGCCCTCGTGGCCGCGGCGGGGTGGCTGACGGCCGCCGGCATCGCGTCGCTGCCTCTGCTGGTGGCCGGACACGTCGCCGTCGGGCTGCAGCGCGGCTACCTGATGGAGCTGTGCCAACTGGCGTCGGTGGCCGCGGTGGCCGCCGGCCTGTGGCTGCTGAACGCCGCCGCCCCGAACGGCTCATGGCTGGCAGGCGTGCTCGTGCTGGGGGTGGTCCCGCAGCTCATGTTGCTGCTGTTTTTTGCCGCGTTCTTCGCCGCGCCCGCCTTCCGCGCGCTGCGCCCCTCGTGGCAGCGCTCGGGAGCCGAGGCACTCGCCGGGACGGCGGGAGCGCGCGCGCTCTTCTTCGGGCTGCACGGCGCCTCGCTCATGGTCGCCCTGGGCGAAAGCTGGGTGATCCTGCACGTCGCCAATGCCGGCGTGGTCGCGCAGGCCGGCGTGGTGCAGCGATGGTACCTGCCGGTCGCCATGCTCCACTCGATCCTCCTGACCCCGCTGCATCCGGCCTACGCCGAGGCGATGTCGCGCGGCGATCATGCCTGGAGCCGCCGGACGCTCGCGAGATTTTCCGTCCTGTCCTGGGTGCTGATCGGCGCCTTCGGCGTGTTGCTGCTCCTCACGCAGCCGCTCTACGTGCGCCTGATCGGCCAGGGGGCGGTGGCCAGCGACGCATGGCTGGGCGTGCTCTACGGGCTGCGGATGATCGAGAACGCGGTGGGCGGTTCGTACGCGACCTTCCTCCTGGCGACCGGACGCGTCGGGCGGCTGTTGGCGTACAACCTCCTCGGAGCGATCAGCTACGTGCCGCTCGCCCTGTGGCTGGGCCGCGGGGGCGGAGCCGCCGGGGTCGTCCTGGCCGGCCTGCTCGCCTACCTGCCGGTGGCGGTCAGCAACTGGCGCCAGGCCACGCGGATGTTGCGGCCCGCGGCTGGACAGCCCTCTACGGAACCAGTAGGATGATCATCTTGGCCCATCGGGGTAACCTCGACGGCATCGCGGGTGCGCGCCGGGAAAACTCGCCCGAGGCGGTCCGCGACGCGCTAGAGGCGGGGTTCGGCGTGGAGATCGACGTGCGCGCGCAGGGCACACGGCTCTACGTGTCGCACGATCGACGGCGCTGGGTGCGGACGCGGGCCTTCGAGCGGTATGAGCCGCTGCTGCGTCGGGCTGACGGACAAAGCATCGGCCTGGACATCAAGGATCCCGGGGCGGTCGCCCCGCTCGAGCGGCGGCTCCGGAGCCTGAAGCTGCGCCGGGCGTTCCTGTTCGATTTCGAGCTGGCGGGGGCGCGGCCCACGTCGGTGCGGCGGCACGCGGTGCGCGTCTCCGACCTGCCGGCGGAGGATTACCGGCGGCGCGACCTGGCGCGGTGGGCGTACATCTGGCTCGATGAGATGCGGCGGGAGTGGGTGACCGCAGCCCTCGTGCGCGACTTGCGGCGGCGGTCGCGCGCCAGGATCCTGTGGGTGTCCCCCGAGCTGCACGGCCGGCCGCACACGCGCCGCTGGCGCGCGGCGAGGCGCTGGCCCATCGACGGCATCTGCACCGACTATCCCCTGGAGTTCCAGCGCTGGTGGACGGACCGATGATCAAGAGCATTCTCTTCGATCTGGACGGCGTGCTCGTCGACGCGACGGGGTGGCACTACAAGTCCTTCAACCTTGCGCTGCGGGACACCTGCGGCTTCGAGCTGACCCCCTTGGAGCATGAGGCCACGTTTAACGGGCTGCCCACGAAGGAGAAGCTGCGGATGCTGATCCAGCAGGGCCGGGTGCCGCTGGAGAAGGCCCGGCAGATCTTCGAGGCGAAGCAGCGGCAGACCAACCAGGTGATCGAGACCGACTGCGTGCCGCAGCCCGCGAAGGTGGCGATGATCCGGCAGCTCGCCGCCTCGTACCGGCTGGCCTGCGTGACCAACAGCATCCGGCAGACGGCGGAGCTGATGCTGCGCAAGGCCGGCTACCTGCCGCATCTGGAGTTCTTCCTCAGCAACGAGGACGTGACCCGGCCCAAGCCGCATCCGGACGGGTTCATCATCGCGATGCACAAGATGGGCGTGCGGCCGGAGGAGACCATCGTGGTTGAGGATGCGCCGAAGGGGATCGCCGCGGCCAAAGCGGCCGGCTGCCACGTGCTCGAGATTCTCGGCTATCACGATCTCGATGTGCACCGGGTGACACGGTTTCTGGAGGCTCTGGAGGCGCCTGACGGCGCGAGGAAGGAGGCGGTGGCATGAACATCGTGATTCCCATGGCCGGCGAGGGGGCCCGCTTCCGGGAGCGGGGGTACAGCTTTCCCAAGCCGCTCATCCCGGTGCAGAACAAAACGATGATCCAGGTGGTCGTGGAAAACCTGGGCCTCGACGGGCACTACATCTTCCTCTCCCGGAAGGAGCACCTGCAGCAGTACGCCATCGAGCCGATGCTGCGGCTCTTCGTCAAACGCTTCACGATCGTGGAGGTGCCGGGTCTGACCGAGGGGGCCGCCTGCACCGTCCTCTTGGCGCGGCAGCTGATCGACAACGAGGATGAGCTGGTGATCGCCAACAGCGACCAGTGGGTCCGCTGGGACCCCTCGCGGTTCCTCGCGTACCTGCGGCGGGAGCAGGCGGACGGCGGCATCGCCACGTTCCACGCCACCCACCCCAAGTGGAGCTACGCCCGGCTCGATGCGCGCGACTACGCGGTGGCGGAGGTGGCCGAGAAGGTGCCGATCAGCACGCACGCCACCGTCGGCATCTACTACTTCCGGCAGGGGCGGATGTTCGTCAGCGGCGCGGAGGAGATGATGCGCAAGAACATCCGGACGAACAAGGAGTTCTACGTCTGCCCGGTCTACAACCAGCTCATCGGCCAGGGACTCAAGATCCTCCACTATCCGGTGGAGGAGATGTGCGGTCTCGGCACGCCGGAGGACCTCGAAGTGTTCGTCCGGCAGAAAAGCTTGTAGAACCGGTTTCATCAATCCCCGCGACCGCGCAGGTAACCCCGGGGCGCTGATGCCCAGCGAGACGTTGCAGGTTCCCGCACGCGCGAAGACGAGCGAGCTGCCCGACCGCAGCCTGGATGCCGTCATCCGCCTCGCCATGCTCCTGCTGGCACTCGGCAATGTCGGAGCGGTCCTCGCGTTTTTCACCGTCCGGTGGTCCGCGCTCTGGTCCTACCGGATGGAGAAGATGGCCGTGACCGGCTATGTCGTGGTGATGGTCTTGGCGGTCCAGCTGGGATGGTGGAGCCGGCGCATCCGCCCGAGGGTGCTGCTGCTCAACGTCAGCCAGGCGCTGGTGGTGATCGCGCTGGCCTGCGCTGACGCCGTCCTGACGCGGATGCCGTCGCTCCTGCCAACGGTGCTCATCAATTTTGAGCCGCGGCTCAACCCGGCGCTGGAGCAGGCGCGTGAGACGCTGCTGGACTACCTCCCGTACAGCCCCTGGGTACGCTTCAAGCCCCACATCCTCGTGCGGACCATCGGCGACCGGCGGGACGATTTCGTCTATACGTGGACCACCGACCGGTTCGGGTTCAAGAACGATGACGCGTTCGCGGAGCGCGCCGCCCGTGACGGGGTTGCCGCGGTGGCCATCGGCGACTCCTTCGTGGAAGCGGCTGGGGTGCCGACGGAGGAGACCTGGGTTTCACGGCTCTCCCGCCGAGGGTTTCCGACCTATAATCTGGGGGTGCAGGCCTTCGCGCCGCAGCAGATGGCGGGGGCCCTCGACCGGTTCGGCCGCCACTTCCGGGCGCGGTACGTCCTGATCGGCTACACGCCGGGCTTCGAGGGCCGCACGCTGCGCGTCAGGGATGCCGGCGCGAAGCTGGGCGACCCGGCATTCCAGTCGATGCTGGAGCCCCAGTACCTGCAGGAACGCCGGCCCAGCGACATCCCCCGATGGCGGGTGCTCAACGCCGCCTTGGAGCTGAGCAAGAGCCGGTTGCGGTACCTGCTGCGGACCCGGCGGGCGCGGTGCCACGCGGCAGCGCCCGGCTCCGTCTTCACGCCGTACTGCGCCGAGGTGCAGGATGGCGCCCGGGTGTCCTTCAATCCGTCGGGCGAACCCTGGCGCCTCACCGCCGCGTCGCTGGAGGAGACCGCGCGGATTGCCCGCGAGATGGGTGCCAGCCCCGTGATCGTGCTCTTCCACAGCCGGGCCTTCCTGTATTACCCGCGCGTGATGGGCCGCGATGCGCCGGCCGACCATTATGAGCGCCGCACGGCGCAGACGCTCCGCGCCTGGGCGCAGAGGCACGGGGTCGAGCTCATCGATACGGAGTTGGTCTTCGTGCGCTACCTAGCCGGGGTGGACGAATCCGCGGACGTCTCCGCGCTGCCGTTCTTCTTGGCCGACGGCCACATCGGCCCCGTGGGCCAGCGGCTCGTGGCCGAGGCGGTCGCGGACACGCTGGGACGTGAGGCATTCGCTCCATGAAAGACCGGATGGTCCCGTCTCGCTTGGTGCTGTTGGCCGGCGGTGCCGTACTCGCCATGGCCCTCGTCCTGCGCCTGCCGCAGCTGACCGCCATCTATCAATGGGACGAAGTGGACTACGTCCGGGCCGCGGCGCTGGGCGTGCGCGCGAATTACCTGAGCGAGCACACGATGCCCCCGGCGGTCTTCGTGCACCGCGGGCTCGTCAAGTGGCTCCATCTGGGGGACGAGATGATCCGGCTGCCCGACGGCTACGACCCCTCGCGGGATCCCGTGGCCCTCGCGCACAGCCATCCGCCGCTGTCCCTCTATCCCGTGACGGCGGCCCTTCGTCTCTTCGGTGAGCATGAATGGAGCGCGCGGCTGCCTGCACTCCTCGCCAGCCTCTTGACGCTCGTCGCCCTGGGGTTCACCGCCCGCGCGGCGTTCGGTCCATCCGGAGAGGCGACGGCCGTGTGGGCGGCCGGAGCCCTGGCGCTGATGCCGGCCCACGTGCAGTCTAGCCACGTGGTGTCCATGCACCCGCTCTCTACGCTGCTGCTGGTGACGGCCTTGGGGTGCTGGTTCCGGTTTCGAGCGGCCCGTCGGTGGGGATGGTTCTACGGGATGGCCGCCCTGCTGGCCCTGAGCCTGTTGGCGCTTGAAACGGTCCCAGCACTCTTGGGATTTGCAGGGCTCGTGGCCTGCGATCGGGACGTCGTGCGGGTGGAACGGCGGCAGTTCCACGGATCGTGCCATCTGGTCGGGGCCTTGGCGGTCTTTCTCGTCGTGCTCGCTGCCGGCTGGCCCGGCGGGTTCCTGCGAGGCGGCTGGGTTCAACTGATCTTGCACCGGAGCTACTTGGTCGCGACCATGCTGCGCCAGGGTCCTTCGTGGCTCAGCGTCTGGGCCTCCACCGATCCCGCATGGGCCTTCCTCTCTATCGCCGGCTGTGCGGCCTGCGCCTGGTGGGCCATCCGGGAGTGCTGCTGGAGCGTGTGGGGTCCGTTGGGATGGCTGGCGGTAGTGACCGTGGCCGGATTATCGGCCAACCCGTTTCGCAATCCCGCACACGGGATCTGGCTGATGGCGCTGCTGTCGCTGCCGCTGGGCTACACCGTCACCCGGCTCTTCCGCGCACCGCCGCCAGCGCGCGTCCTGGCCGTCGGCCTGGTCGCGCTCATGGCCGCGTCGCAGACCGCCCACACGGCACGGGCGCTGCGCGCCGACGACGGCAAACGGCTCTTGCGCTACGTGGCTGAGGCAATCCCGCCCAACGCGACGATCCTCGCCGACGGGGCGCACATCTACCGCCACTATTTCCCGGAGCGGCGGTTCGTGGACCTGACGTTTTTTGAGGGATCCCGCGGCCTGCGGCAGGCCGGGCGGTTTACCCCCGAGACGTCCAGCCGGCTGCGCGAGACGCTGGATGTCCGCGACGGCATCCGCGAGGGGCGCTACGACTACGTGATCCTGCAGCCCGGACGCGAGGCGCTGGATCCCGATCTGGCCCGGCTCCTGCAGGAGCGCTACCGCCTGGTGCCGGAGACCTCGTCCCCCGAGTTGATGTACCACCTCGTGGGTGGCGCGGAGCCGCAGCGGCATGGGTGACGGGATGGCACTGCGCGGACGCGCCGCACGGCCCGCCGCCGGTGCTGCGGGCGAGTTCTATGAGGGCACGCAGGGCGGCAGGGATCTGGAAGTGCTCGCGGATGCCCGCAACTATTACCGGTGGATCCTCCGGCAGTTCGCGCCGTTTCTGGGACGCCGGGTCGTGGAGATCGGCGCGGGCCTCGGCAACTTTTCCCGGGTGATCCTCTCGGATGCGGGCGTTTCGGAGGCGGTCCTGGTGGAGCCCGCCGCCAACCTGTTTCCGCGCCTGCGGGAGCGGTTCGCCGGCGATCCCCGCGTCCAGACGCGGCACGGCCTGTTTGAGGACGTCATTCCCGAATCGATGGGAGCGGATTCGGTCGTGCTCGTCAATGTCCTGGAGCACGTCGAAGATGATCTTGGGCTGCTGCGCCACATCCGCCAGCGGCTCATCCCGGGCGGCCACGTGCTGCTGTTCGTCCCGGCGCTGCCGGCGCTGTTTGGCTCGATCGATGAGGTCGCCGGCCATTACCGCCGGTATCTCAAGCCCTCGCTCGCCGCGCAGCTCGCTGAAGCCGGATTCACGGTGGAGCGCCTCCGGTACGTCAACCTGCCGGGCACCATCGCGTGGTTCCTGATCGGCCGCGTGCTCAAATGGCGGGTGTTTCAGCCTGGCTCCGTGCAGCTCTACGACCGGCTGGTCATCCCGCTGATCGCCGCGCTCGAGCGGTGGTGGGAGCCGCCGGTGGGGCAGAGCCTGATTGCCATCGCAAGGAAGTAATACACTCAGCGACAAGCGAACAATGAACATCGAAGAGCGAACAATCGACACGCTCGCTCGCGACGCGGCGGATGTTCCTCGGCGCGAGGAGGCGGCAGAGCCGGGCGCATCGCTGCGCGGGGTGCGCGCGCTCTACCTCTCCTACGACGGGCTGCTGGAACCGCTGGGACAGTCGCAGATCCTGCCGTACGTGCGCGGGCTCGCCCGGTGCGGTGCGGTGATCCGCCTGCTGACGTTTGAGAAGCCCGAGGCGTGGCGGTCGGGCCGGGACGCGATGGCCGCATTGCGCCGCGGCCTCGAGGCCGAAGGGATCGGGTGGACCGCGCTGCGCTACCATCGATCGCCGACGGTGCCGGCGACCGCCTACGATCTGCTCCGGGGCGTGCTCGTCGGGGTGTGGGTGGCCCTCCGGTGTTCCGTACACCTCGTGCATGCGCGCAGCGAGGTGGCCGGCATCATGGCGTGGGTGGTGAGCCGGCTGACCGGAGCGCGCTTCCTCTTTGACATGCGCGGCTTCTGGGCGGATGAGCGCGTTGAGGCGGGCCTGTGGCCGGCCGAGGGGTGGCTCTACCGCGCCGCGAAGCGATGGGAAGGGCGCCTGCTGCGGGATGCGCAGGCGGTCGTGACGCTCACCGAGGCCGCACGGTGCGAGGTGGAGCGGGACGCGGCCGCCCGGCCCCGCCGAGCCAAGGTCGCTGTCATCCCCACCTGCACCGACCTGGACCGGTTTCAGCCGGCACCCAAGTCCACGCGTCTGCTGCAGGCGCTGCGGCTTGAGGAGCAGTGGCTCCTGCTCTATAGTGGTGCCTTGGGCACGTGGTATCTCCTCGAGGAGATGGCCCGGTTCTTCCAGGCGATCCGCCGGCGGCAGCCCAATGCCCATTTTCTCGCGCTGACGTCCCAGGATTCCCGCGTCGTGCAGACCGCCTGGGCGCGCTGTGGCATGGACGAGACGACGATCACCGTCCGCACCGTCCCGTTTGCTAAGATGCCGGAGTGGCTCTCGCTCGCGGATGCCTCGGTCCTCTTCCGTCGGCCGGGCGCCTCCCTGGCCGGGGTGTGTCCCACGAAGATCGGAGAGTCTCTGGCCTGCGGGGTGCCTGTCGTGATCAATGCGGGCATCGGCGACTGTGATGTGATGGTCCGAGCGCGTCGCGTCGGGGTGGTGATGCCGCAGCTGCTCGGCGAGGCGTATGACGCGGCGGCCGTCGACGTCATCGCGTTATCGCGTGAGCCGGACGTGCGCGCGCGCTGCCGCGCAGCCGCAGAAGCGCTCTTCGGATTGGAGCGCGGCGTGGCCGGGTATGCGGCGGTCTACCGCCGTCTAGAAGCTGGAAGGGGAACAGACGCATGATCACGGCCGTGGGGGCGTGGCTTGACCAGCCGATCCGGGTGCGCGAATTGGCGGTGATGGTGGGCGTCTGGACCGCCCTGCTGCTGATCAGCTACTCCCAGGCTCCCCATGCAGCCGCGGTGCCGTGGCTGGTCTTTGCGGCCGGGTTCGGCCTCATGCTCCTGCTCGGGCGATGGCTGAAGATCGCTCCGGCGCTTGGCCGCGTCCTGCTGGCGGTCTATGCCGTGAAAGCGACCGCGGCTGTCGTGTTCTTCGGCGTGTCATGGCACCGCCTCTCGTTTCTCTCATCCTACCAGGTGGGCCAGGGGTTCTGGAGTTTTGCGGCGGACGCCATCACCTACCACCATTACGGGCTCTCCATGCTGGAGTCCTGGCGGACCGGTACCCCGTTCAACATTCCGATGACCAGCGTGCCGTTTCAAGTGTATTGCGGGCTGGTGTACCGGGTGATCGGGCCGCATCCGCTCGGCCTGATCCTGCTCAACAGCTGGTACGACGTCGGGACGGCGTGGATCGCCGCGGGAGTGGCGATGCGAATCGGCTCGTCCCCGCGCATCGGCCTCCTGGCCGCCGGGCTGGCGGGCTGCTGGCCGAGCACCCTCCTGTGGAGCTCGACGCTGACCAAGGACCCGCTCTTCCTGTTCCTGGAAGCGAGCGCCATCGGCCTGGTGCTCCGGCTCGCGCAGCAGATTGGGGCCGGCCGGCTCTCACGCGCCTGGTCCGCACAGCGGCCCTTCATGGGGGCGGTGGCGGGACTGTGCCTCAGCCTCTTCCTGGCCACGCAGCTGCGAGGGTATGCCGGCCAGCTCCTCACCATCGCCGGCTGGATCGTGATGGCCGGGCTGATGGGCGCTGGGCTGCTGCGCAAGGACTGGTTGCGCGTGGGGCATTCAATGGTCGCGGTGCTGTTCACCGTGCTCACCTTCTTTGCGGCTGGGTGGGTCAACCCGCTCGCACTGGTCAGCCCAAGAACTCCCGTCCAGCGTTCAGCGTTGGAGTCCAACGCTGCTGCCGATGCCGCATTGCGGGTCGCGCTGACGTCCCACGCGTTCACGCGCCATTCGCACGATCTGAGGGCCGCCACACACTCGCTCGAGGAATCCGTCCCCATGCCGAAGGGCATGCTGCAGGAGCTGGAACGGCAAGGCGTCTTAACGGATGGCGCACCGACCACCGGTCATCCGCGAACCGATCACATCATCAATGCCTCTTGCAGCAGTCTGATCAAGCAGCCCTTGCCGAACGTCGTGTATGGGCTGGTGAACGGGAACTGCCAGGTGGTGGAGGCGTACATCGCTTCAGTGATCCAGCCCTCACCGGAAGAGTTCTTCAAGCTGCCGACCAATCCGGCATCGTTTTCCTGGACCAACGTCAAGACGCGGCGGACCGGGTTCTTGACCTCCGGCGGCACCATCGTCGGAGTGCACCTGAGCCTCGAGACCCTCCATGATGTGTTCTGGCACCTGCCCGAGATCATGGCGATCCCGGTGTTCTACCCCTTTCCCCGCGACTGGCCCGCGTTCCTGCACGGCGGGGCGAATGCGAAGTGGTATCTGCTCGAAGCGATGCTGCTCTGCGTGCTGTCTCCGCTGTGTGTGATCGGCATGGCCTGGTGCGTGTGGCGTCGGCGCTGGAATGGCTGCTTTGTGTGCGGAATCCTGCTGATGTTCCTGCTCCCGCTGGGCATCGTGGTGGCCAACTACGGGACGCTGTTCCGCCTCCGGCTGCAATGTCTCCTGCCCTTCTCCATCCTCACCGCCGTCGGGTTCGGCGCGCTGGCCTCGGTGCGCTGGCGGCTGCCCGCGCTCTTGCGGCTGGCGCCAAGCCGCTGGCGGGCCTAGAACGCCGTCTCGTAGCATCCATGCGCATCCTCGCCGTTGCCACCAATCCCGAGACCGGTGCCAGTACCCGCTTCCGCGTCCTCCAATGGGCGCCGGTGCTGGAGCGCGAGGGGTTTTCGCTGGCGGTCGAGCCCTTCTACTCCCCCCGGGCCTCGGCGGTGCTGTATCGGCGCGGCCGGCCGCTGGGCAAGCTCTCGCATTTCATCCGCGGTGCCATCCGGCGCCGCGCGGTGCTCGCCCGCGCGTCCACCGAGGCCGAGATCCTCCTCATCCACCGGGAGGCGTTTCCGCTGGGTCTGCGCTGGTCGCTCGGCGCGGTCAAGCGGTTCGGCGGGCCCCTCCTCTATGATTACGACGACGCGATGTTCGTGCCGCAGCGGCAAGGGCGGGGAGTGCTCGCGCGGCTGGAGCACCTCGACACCCCGAAGGAGCTCATGGCGCTGAGCGACGTCGTGCTGGCCGGCAACGAGTTCCTCGCCGCGTACGCGCGCCGGTACGCGCGCCGCGTCGTCCTGCTGCCCACCTGCATCGACACGGCGCGGTTCAGGCCCGGACCCGCATCCGAGCCAGACGGCCGGCCCCTCACCATCGGCTGGATCGGCAGCCACTCGACGACCAAATACCTGGAGAGCGTCAAGCCGGTGCTGGAGCGGCTCGGTGCCGGCCTCCCGTTTCGCGTCTCCATCGTGGGCAGCGCAGTACCGCTGAGGCTGCGCGGCGTCGAGGTCAGCCAGACCGCCTGGGCGCTCGAGCGCGAGGCGGAGGATTTTGCGCGCTGCGACATCGGCGTCTATCCGTTGTGGGACGACCCGTGGAGCCAGGGCAAGTGCGGGTTCAAGGCGATCCAGTTCATGGCCTGCGGCGTGCCCGTCGTCGCCTCCGCGGTCGGAGCGAACCGCGAGATTATCCAGGACGGCGTCAACGGGTTCCTCGCCGCCACACGCCAGGAGTGGCTCGAGAAGCTGGGCCGGCTGCTCACCGATGCCGCCCTGCGCGCGCGGCTGGGCGAGGCGGGGCGGCGGACCATCGAGGAGCGCTATTCTCTGGCGGCACAGGCGCCACGGCTCGTTGGAGCGCTGCGCGAGGCGCTCACGAACCACAGAAGCACAGAGACAGTGCCACAGAAGCACAGAGAAGAGCAATGACCAATTACCAAGGCTCCTTTTGGTGTTTGGTAATTGGCTTTCTCTGTGTTTCTGTGGGATTCTGTGGTTCTGTGGTGTCGGGAGCCGTGTGACATGTGCGGCATCGCAGGGATCGTCCGGTTCGACGGCCGCCCCGTCGAAGAAGAGCTCCTTGAGCGGATGACGCAGATGCTGGCCCACCGGGGCCCGGATGGGCAGGGCGTCCAGGCGTTCCGGGCCGGGGCGTTCCAGGCGGGGTTCGGGCATGCGCGGCTGAAGATCATCGATCTCTCCGACGCCGCCGCGCAGCCGATGGTGAACGAGGACGGCACGATCGCGGTCGTCTTCAACGGCGAGATCTACAACTACCGCGAACTGCGCCAGGAGCTCCTCCGGCCCGGGATCGCGTGCCGCACGAGCTCCGACACCGAAGTGATCCTGCGGCTCTACGAGGCCGAGGGGTCCCGCGGGGTGCGGCGGCTCGAGGGGATGTTCGCTTTGGCGATCTGGGATGCCCGCACCGGATGCGTCCTCCTCGCCAGGGACCGGGTGGGGAAGAAGCCGCTCTTCTACTACGCCACCCCCGCGCTGGCCGCGTTCGCCTCGGAGATCAAAGCGCTCGTGTGCCATCCCGACGTCCCGGCCGAGGTCGATGCGGAAGCCCTCCCCGCCTTCTTCCTCTACGGGTATGTGCCCAGCCCCAGGACGGTCTACCGCGGGATCCGCAAGCTGGGGCCGGGCGAGCTGATGACCATCCAGGCTGACGGCCGCATCACGCGCGAATCGTACTGGAACCTGGAACTGCCACCGGAGGCCGACGCCCGTCGCGCGCCCTCGGACGCCGAGGCGATCGCGCGCGTGCGCGAGCTGATGACGGCGGCGGTGCGCCGCCGGATGATCGCCGACGTGCCGCTCGGGGCCTTCCTGAGCGGCGGGATCGACTCGACGATCGTCGTCGGGCTCATGAGCCAAGCCAGCCGTCGGCCGGTCCGGACCTTCAGCATCGGATTTTCAAGCGACCCGCGGTTCGACGAGACGCGCTACGCCCGGCTCGCCTCAACCCGGTTCAACACCGCGCACACCGAGTTCGTCGTGGAGCCCTCGGCGATCGAGCTGGTCGAGCGGCTGGTGTGGCACCACGACGGGCCCTTCGCCGACTCCTCGGCGATCCCGACGTACCTGCTCGCCCAACTGACCCGGCAGCACGTGACGGTCGCCCTCACCGGCGACGGCGGCGATGAGGTCTTCGCCGGCTACCTACGGTTCTACGCGGCCATCCTCTGCGAGCGCATCCCCTCGCCGGTGCGGCAGGCGGTCCATCGGCTGCTGGGGGCTACCCCGGAGCGCGCCGCCCACCGTAGCCTCTGGCGCCGGGTGCAGAAGTTCGCCGGGAGTGCGGCCCTGCCGTTTGCGGAGCGCTTCACCCGCTGGATCTCGGTCTTCTACGAGGACTTGCCCGAGCTGGTTCCCGGCGGGCTGGGCACCGGGGTCGTGCAGGAGGCGCTGCGCCCGGTCCATGCGGCGCTCGAGGAAGCGGGCGGAGCCTCCCCCCTGTCGCGGCTGCTCGCGCTGAACCTCAAGACCTACCTCCTCGATGACCTGCTGGTCAAGATGGATCGCTGCACGATGGCGCACGGGCTGGAGGCGCGCTCGCCGTTTCTGGACCGTGAGCTGCTGGAATACGCCTTCTCGCTGCCGGATGCGATGAAGCTGCGGTGGGGCCGCACGAAGGTGATCCTCCGCCGCGCGTTCGCCGATCTGGTGCCGCCGGAGATCCTGCAGCGCGGCAAGATGGGGTTCGGCGTGCCGTTGCAGGCGTGGTTCGCGCGCGACCTGCGCGACTATCTTCAGGATGTGCTGCTGGGTCCCGAGGCGCGGCTGCGCGCGCATGTGGACCACGCGTACGTGCGGCGGCTCTGGGACGCCCACGTGCGTGGGGAGGCGGATCACTCCCACCGGCTCTGGACGCTCCTCACCTTTGAGGTGTGGCTGCGGCAGGGGCTGCGGCAGCCTGCGGGGATGGCGCTTCGATGATGAAACGCGTGAAGGGGTGGATGGCCGTGCAGCTCCTCGTGACCGGCACAGGCGTGGGGCTGGGGCTCTGGCTCGTGCACGTCGGGACCCTTCGAGGGGCCGGAGGCAGCGACCGGCTGCGCGGCACGCCGGAGAGCGAGACGATCCTGGGTCTTGGCGGCGACGACGAGATTGACGGACTCGCCGGCCGGGATTTGCTCTACGGCCACGACGGCGATGACGTCCTGAGGGGCGGCGACGGCGATGATCTCCTGGTGGGCCTCCAGGGGAGCGACCGGCTCGAAGGGGGTGCTGGGGCCGATCTGCTGAATGGGGGCGGCGGGGATGATACGCTCGATGGCGGCGCGGGCGATGACGTCCTGAGCGGGCTGGACGGCCACGACACGCTCATCGGCGGAGGCGGCAACGACCGGCTGGAGGCGGATGCCGGCAACGACCGCTTGGAGGGCGGGCCGGGCGATGACGCGCTCTTGGCGGGACCTGGAGACGATGTGCTCATCGGGTCGGCAGGCGACGACACGCTGAGTGCCGGCGAGGGCGATGACCGCCTCGACGGAGGGGCCGGCGATGATCAGCTGTTCGGGGACGCCGGCAACGACCGTCTCGATGGCGCAGACGGGCACGATCTCCTTGAGGGCGGCGAGGGCGCGGATCAGCTGGCGGGGGGTCCGGGGAACGACCGCTTGGACGGCGGTTCCGGCGATGATGAGTTGGACGGCGGCGCGGGCCACGATCTCCTGGACGGCGGCGCGGGCCGCGACCGGTTGATTGGCGGATCCGGCGATGACATCGTGCGGGGGCTGGGTGGCGACGATGTCCTCGAAGGGGGCGACGGCAACGACCAGCTGCTTGATGAGGTGGGTGGCAACGATACATTGGACGGCGGGACGGGCGATGACCGGCTCTCCGGCTACCTGGGCGATGACCATCTGCTCGGCGGGGAAGGGGATGATCGCTTGGACGGCGACAAGGGCGACGACCGCCTCGACGGCGGGGCGGGCGATGACCAGCTCCAGTTGGGCGATGGCGATGACCATGGTTCTGACGGAACGGGCTCGGATCAGGTCGAGGGCGGGCCGGGCAGCGATACGATTGAGCTCGTGCAGGATGGCACGGCTGACCGCGTGTCCGCAGGGTCCGGCGATGACGCGATGTGGGTTCATTTCGACAGCGGGCCCGATGAGATTGTCTGTGGGGAGGGCACGGATACGGTGGATCTCCATGGCAACACGCAGGCGCGCGTGGCGGCGGATTGCGAGCAGGTGATCCCCTGACACCACAGATGACACAGAAGCCACACAGAACCACAGAGGGAGGCGGCTTATTCACACGCTTCTGTGCTTCTGTGGATTTCTGTGATTTTGTGGTGCGGGTGGTTCAGGGGATTCCGCTTGACACGATTTCGGTTGTGCGGTACGTTCATGCAGTGAACACCATCCTTCCGCGATGCGCCCTCCTCGGCGCTGTGGGGTGCGATGAACCCTGACGCCTATCGCGAACTCAAAGTGCTCGAAGAGCTGTCCCACAATGCCGATCACACCCAGCGGCATCTGGCCAAGCAACTTGGGGTCGCACTGGGCCTGACCAACCTCATGATCAAGCGGCTGGTCCGGAAGGGCTATGTCAAGATCGTGAACCTCCAGCGCAACCGCATTCGCTATCTGGTCACCCCCCAGGGCATTGCCGAGAAGACCCGCCTCACCTACGAGTACCTGGAGTACTCCCTCTATCTGTATCGCCGCGTCCGCGAGGTGCTCCAGCAGCGCATGCGCGAGGTCGGCGAGCGCGGCGGGAAGGACATCGTGCTCTTCGGGGTCGGGGAGCTCGCCGAGGTCGCCTACCTGACGATCCGGGGGCAGGGGCTCAACCTCGTGGGGGTCGTGGATGACCGGGTGGCCGGCACGACGTTTCTGGGGCTGGCCGTGTCGCCCTCCGAGGCGCTGCCGGCCCTGCAGTTCGACGCCGTGATCGTCAGCTCCCTGGATAACGAGTTGGTCGGACTGAACAGGCTCCAGGAACTGGGAATCGACCGGGCACGCATCATCGTCATGGAGCAGCGCGGCTCGCAGATTCACCCGGTCCTGCCGGGAGCCAGCCGATGATCCCACCACCTGCGCCGGCCACGCCGGTGGCGTGGCCGCGAGGCGCTCGAATGAGTCGACACGTCATGAGAGTGATGCAACTACTGAACGGCCTCGCCACGGCGGCGTGCCGCCGTGGGGCGCAGGTGGTGGGATGAGCCAACGCACTGGGCGTGCGAGGCGCCTTCGCTGGCTGCTCATCGGGTCGCTCGCGCTGACAGCGCTCATCGGGTCGTTGACCGCCACGCTCACGACCCGCCAGGGCGTGAACTTCCAGGTCACCGCCGCCCCGCTTCCTGCCTACGTCAAGGCGATCGATTTCCTCCATCGCGACGCGCACTACTACCTCCTTGCCCGGGAGATCACCCGGGGCCTGCCGGCGGGCCGCCGCGCGGCGGCCGACCGCGACCGCGCGCTGGCCGTCTTCCGCTGGACGCAGGAGCACCTGCGCCCGACACCGGAAGGCTGGCCCGTCGTCGATGACCACATCCTGCACATCATCATCCGGGGACACGGTGTCGCGGATCAGTACGCGGATGTCTTCACTACCCTCTCGACATACGCTGGCGTGCCGGCCTTCTGGCAGCCGATCCGTGAGCCGGCCTCGGGCCGGACGCTCATCCTCTCCTATGCGAAGGTGGACGGCCGCTGGGCCGTCTTCGACGTGTTCCACGGGGTGGTCTTCAGCCGGCCGAGCGGGGAGCTCATCAGCGCGGAGGAATTGGCCGCGGACCCCGCGCTGGCGGATGTCGCCTCCGGAAGCCTCCCCTACCGCCAGCTCTTGACGGGTTATCGCGCCCCGGTGGTGCCGCGTCCCTTGCGCGCCGAACTGCAGATGCCGTGGCCCCGGGCGGTCCACACGTTGCATCAGATGGTTGGAGGCACCAGGTAATGCCGCCCTCGTCGCGCGTGCTCGCGATCATTCCCGCCCGGGGCGGCTCCAAAGGGATGCCACGGAAGAACCTGCGGCTGCTGGGCGGCGAGCCGCTCATCGTGCACACCATCCGGCACGCCCAGCAGGCGACGCAGATCGACCACATCGCGGTCTCCACCGATGATGAGGAGATTGCGGCGGTGTCGCGCACGACCGGCGCCGACGTGATCCGCCGCCCGGCCGAGCTGGCGACCGACACCGCCTCCTCCGAGGCGTCGCTCCTCCATGCGCTGGACGTCTTGGCGCGCGAGCAGTGGATTCGCCCCGAGCTGGTCGTCTTGCTCCAGTGCACCTCGCCGCTGCGAGCGCCCGACGATATCGATCGGGCGATCGCCACCTTGCGGCGCCAACGCGCCGATTCGCTCTTCTCCGCGTGCCGAAGCCATGCCTTCGTGTGGCGTCACACCGCCCGCGGGCCGATCTGCCTGACCTATGACTTCCGCCGCCGGAAGCCCCGCCAACAGCTTCCGCCTGCATGGGTGGAGAACGGGTCCATCTACCTCACCACGTCGGCTGCGCTGCGCAAGAGCCGCAACCGCCTGAGCGGGACGATCGCGGTCCATGAGATGTCGCCGCTCGACTCGTTCCAGGTGGACACCGAGGAGGACTTTGCCCTCATCGAGCAGCTCTGGGCGCTGCGCCACCGCAGTCACCAGGAGACACCGCGGGCGGCTCGCCGTGCGGTGGCTCAAGCCAGGAGCTGAGCGGCATGGGACGCACGGTGTCGATGGCCGGCAGGCTGGTCGGGGAGGGGCAGCCCGTCTGCATCGTCGCGGAAATCGGCATCAATCACAACGGCGACGTCGAAACGGCCACACGGCTCATCGACGCGGCGGCCGAGGCCGGGTGCGACGCGGTCAAGTTCCAGAAACGCACGCCGGAGCGCTGCGTCCCGCGGGAGCAGTGGGGCGTCCCGCGTGACACGCCGTGGGGCGTCATGCCGTACATCGACTACCGCCACCGTCTGGAGTTCGGCGCGGAGGCGTACCAGGCCATCGACCGCCACTGCCGCGCGCGCGCCATCCCCTGGTTCGCCTCCTGCTGGGACGAGCCCGCGGTCGAGGCGATGGCGCCGTTCGATCTGCCGTGCTACAAGGTCGCCTCGGCTCACCTGACGAATGACGCCCTCCTGCGCGCGCTGCGCACCACCGGACGGCCGATCATCCTCTCCACCGGCATGAGCACGCTCGAGCAGATCCGGCACGCGGTGGATGTCCTGGGGGACGAGGAGCTCGTGCTGCTCCACTGCACGAGCACGTACCCCGCGAAGCCGGAGGAGCTCAACCTGCGCATGATCGAGACGCTGCGGCGGACCTTCGCCTGCCCGGTCGGCTATTCCGGCCACGAGGTGGGGCTCCAGACGAGCCTGGCCGCGGCGGCCTTGGGGGCCTGCCTGATCGAGCGGCACATCACGCTCGACCGGGCGATGTGGGGCAGCGACCAGGCCGCGTCGGTCGAGCCGCAGGGGTTCGCGCGGCTCGTGCGCGACATCCGTGTGATCGAGTCCGCCATGGGCGACGGCGTCAAGCGCGTGTACGAGAGTGAGCGGCCGGTGATGGCGCGACTGCGCAAGCCGGTGGCGGCGTGATGGCGACGGCGCTGGACCGGCTCTACGCCTGGGCGCCGTGGCTCTACCGGTACGCGATGTCCCGCGGCTGGATCGCGGAGCACAAGTGGATCGACATCGGGGCGGAGCGGTTCGACGACTACCTCGCCGATTCGCATCCGGACCGTGCGTGGTTCGTCAACTGGTGCGCCGCTCAGCGCCCCTGTACGGTGCTGGAGATCGGGGCCGGCGCGATGCACGAGATCAAGCAGCTGAGGGCGCTGGGCCATCTGGCGTCGGACATCCGGTACACCGTGATGGATATCGCCCCGCAGTTGCTGGCCGAAGGCCGGAAGCATCTGCCGGACGTCACGTTCGTGAAGGGGTCGATCAACCGGATCCCGCTGCCGGATGACGCGTTCGATCTGGTCTGCTGCCGGGCGGTGCTCGAGCACCAGCCCGGCTACCGCCGCCCGATCGAGGAGATGCTGCGGGTCAGCCGTCGGTACGTCGTGGTGAACCTGTTCCGCTGGGCGATGGACCGGGACGTGATCGCGCGGGGCAAGTACTATTCGAACGCGTATCACATTGAGCCGCTCCTGGCGTTCGCGGGGTCCGTCAGCGGCCGCGTGCTGCCCATCCTGATCCCCCGTGGGAACGAACCGGGGCTCAACCGGTACGAGGATCCGACGATCCGGCGCAACGGCGACCACTTGGTCCTCGTGATGGCCAAACGTCCGGACGATTCGCTCGACGGCGCCCTGCAGTGGCTGGAGCGGCTGGGCATCCGGCACATGGCGAACCCCGATCACCAGGTGCTCGCCGGCGGGACGGCCCACGCGGCGCGGCAGGCCGAGGAGTTGGCGACGTGACGACGGCAACACGCGTACAAGCCATCAGGCACGAGCGGTCGGCTCGATGGGCGATCGGATTGCTGCTCGCGGTGTGCCTCGTCGCGCGCACGGGGTTCGTGCTGATTGCGTACCGCCACACGCTGAAGGGGGCGGAAGCGCATCCGTGGTTGTTCGTCGAGCAGGATACGACCGGCTATATGATCCGGGCGCTGGACCTCGTCCAGGGGCGAGGCTTCATGGCCCATCCGCCGGAGAGCCGCCGGACGCCGCTGTACCCGCTGATCCTCGCGGGCATGGTCCGGGCGTGCGGCCTGCAACACCTCGACGTGAACCGCCTGCGGCCCGAGAACGCCGGCGCGTGGCTGATCTTCCGCTCGCCACTCTGGATGCCGATGGCGCTGCTCCACCACGCCCTGGGGATGTTGACGACGCTGATGGTGTTCCTCATCGCCCGGGAGCTGACCGGTTCTGTGGCAGCCGCCTGGGCGGGGGCGATGGCCCTTGAGAGCTCACCCGTCCGGCTGGCGACCGACACGGTGATGCTGCCCTACGTCGTGATGGGCTTCTGGTTGATCCTGTGCGTGTGGACGTTCTTGCGGGCGGTTCGGATGCGGCGGCTGGGATGGCTGGCGGCGGCGGGAGCCTCGCTGTGCCTTGCGACGCTGGCTCAGCCCATGCCGCTCTATCTCTGGCCGGGCTTTCTTGCGCTCATCCTCCTGTTCTGGCGGGGTCAGCGGCTGGCACTGGCCGGGCTGATCTTCTGTGCGGCCGCCACCGCACTGCCCATGGCGTGGCTGGTCCGCAACGGATGGCTCAGCGGCGTCTACCGGTACAGCATGAACGGCGATGCGAGCCTGTTCCAGCTGAAGGTGCCTCTTGCGCTGATGGAGCGGGACCGCATCAGCTTTGCCGAGGCGGAAGAGCGGCTTGTGGCGGAATCGGAGCGGCGCATCGCGCGCGCCGAACGGCGGCTGGGGCGCCCGCTCAACGGGTTTGAGTGGGAACGGGAGCGCGGCGCGGTGGCGGTCGACTTCATCCGGTCGCATCCGCTCAGCTATGTGTCGTCCATGGTGCGGGGCGTGCCGGGCCTGTTGTTCGATCAGGCTGGCCGGCGGACCGGCGTCTATGACCGGGGGCTGATGGCCTGCCTCCTCGCGCTGGCGGTCGTGGCGATGGCGCGCTTCGCGCGCCTTAGAGCTCCTCACAGCATACCGCGCGAGTGGCACAGCCTGTTGCTGCTTGGCGGGCTCGTGGGCTACCTCACGGTGCTCACGGTTCCGGCGCTGCCGGGCTACGTCCGGTTCAAGGCGGTCCTGATGCCGTACCTGTGCATCCTGGCGGCGGTCGGGTTGGATCAGGTCGCGCGGTGGCGCGCCCGGTCCGCTCCGGTGACCGCCTCGGCGGTCGGGCGCGCATGATCCGGGCGTTCATTCAGGCGCGGATGAGCTCCTCGCGGTTTCCGGGCAAGGCGCTCGCCCCGCTGGCCGGCCGGCCGTTGATCGAGCATGTGATCGCGCGCGCCGCCGCGGCGATGCCGGCGGAGCAGATCGTCGTCGCCACGAGCACCGACCCTGCCGACGACGCGCTGGCCGAGCATGTCCGCCGGCTGGGGATCGCGGTGTTCCGCGGTTCGCTCGGCAACCTCGTGGAGCGGTTCCAGGGCTGCCTGGGCGCGCATCCGTGCGACTGGTTCTTCCGCATCTGCGCCGACAGCCCGTTCCTGGATGAGACGCTCTTTGCACGCATGATGGCGTACGCGGATGATTCGGAGGCCGACCTCGTGACGAACCTCTTTCCCCGGACCTTCCCACACGGGCAGAGCCTGGAGATGGTCCGCGCCGAGACGTTCGCGGCGCTGGACTCCTCGCAATTGAGCGCGGAGGAGCAGGAGCACGCGACCCGGGTGTTCTATGCGCATCCGGAGGCGTTCCAGATCGTCAACCTCGAGCCGTCGGAGCCGGTGTCGCTCGATGTGCGCCTCGCCGTGGACACGCCGGAGGACATCCCGCGGCTGGAGCAGCGGATGGCGACGGTGCGATGAGCACGCTGAGCGCGAAGCGTCGAGTCCTGGGCGTGGCCGTCGCGGGGCTGGGGGTCGGCGCACAGCACGCCAGGGCGTACGCGGCGACCGGGCGGTGCGACGTGCGCTACCTCTATGACGTGGATTCGGCGAAGAGCCGCGAGCTCAGCGAGCGGCTGGGGACCGGGCGCGCGGCGGAGCGATTCGAGCAGCTCCTGGAGGATCCGGAGGTCGACGTCGTGTCCATCGCCTCGTATGACGATGCGCATGTCGGGCAGGTGATCGCGGCACTCCGGGCGGGGAAGAGCGTCTTCGTGGAGAAACCGCTGTGCCGCTCCATGGCGGAGCTCGAGACGATTCAGCGGACGTGGGAGGCCCATGGCTGCCGTCCGCTGGCGTCCAACCTCGTGCTGCGCGCGGCCCCGCTCTATCAGCGGCTGCGCGCGCGGATCGAGGCGGGTGAGCTCGGGTCGCTCTACGCCTTCGACGGCGAGTACCTGTATGGCCGGTTGTCCAAGATCACCGACGGCTGGCGCAAGGATGTGCCGGACTACTCCGTGATGCAGGGCGGCGGCGTGCACCTGGTCGACCTCATGCTCTGGCTCACCGGCCAGCGGCCGGTGGCGGTGACCGCGCGAGGCAACCGGATCTGCACAGCAGGCAGCGCCTTCCGCTACCACGACTACGTGGCGGCGGCCTATGAGTTCCCGTCCGGGCTGATCGGCCGGATCACGGCAAACTTCGGCTGCGTCCACCCGCACCAACACGTCGTCCGGGTCTTCGGCACCGCAGCGACCTTCCTCTACGACGATGCCGGGGCCCGGCTGCACACCAACCGCGACTCCTCTGTGCCGTCGACCCGGCTCGCCGAGGCGGCGCTGCCCGAGTCCAAGGGCGATCTCATCCCGGCCTTCGTCCGGGCGGTTGCGCAGGGTGAGGACCTGCGGGTGCAGACCCAGCAGGAGTTCGATGTGATGCGGGTGACACTCGCCGCCGATGAGGCGCTGGCGGCGGGCCAGCGGGTGACGATTTCCTAGTCATGTCGATCGCCGCGCCAGCACGCGTCATCCCATTCGCCAGGCCGTGGATCACCGAGGAGGACCGCCGCGCGGTCGCGGAGGTGCTGGAGGGGCACATCCTCACGCACGGGCCGCAGGGCCAGTCGTTCGAAGCGGAGTTCGCGGCCTTCCTCGGGCCGGAGGTCTCGTGCGTGACGGTTAGCTCCTGCATGGCCGCCCTCCACCTCGCCTACCTCCACTTCGGGATCGGGCCGGGCGATGAGGTGATCGTGCCGGCGCAGACGCACGCCGCTACGGTCCACGCGGTCGAGTGGGTCGGGGCCACGCCGGTGTTCGTCGACTGCGATCCGGCGACTGGCAACGTGACGGCGGAGGGGATCGCCGCGGCGGTGACCCCGCGCACCAAAGCGATCGGGCTGGTGCATTTTATCGGCATCCCATGCGACATGCCGCGGATCATGGCGCTGGCACAGCGGCACGACCTCAAGGTCATCGAAGACTGCGCGATTGCGCTGGGCGCCCGGCACGGGGGGCGCCACGTCGGCCTCTTCGGCGACGCGGGCTGCTTTTCGTTCTATCCCGTCAAGCACCTGACGACGGGGGAGGGCGGGATGTTCGTGAGCCGCCACCCCGCGGTCGCCGGGGCGGTGGCGCGCCTGCGGGCCTTCGGGGTGGACCGCTCGCACACGGAGCGCGCCGTGCCCGGGCTCTACGACGTGCCCTCGCTCGGGCTCAACTACCGGATGAGCGAACTGCAGGCCGCCTTGGGCCGCTCGCAGCTGCGGCGGATCGATGAGAATCTCGCGCGGCGGCGCGCGCACTTCACGATCCTGCGAGCGTCGCTGCGGGCGGTGCCGGACGTGCGCATCCTGGAGGCGACGGAGCCGGACGCCGCCACCAGCCACTACTGCCTGAGCGTCGTGCTCGAGGGGCCGCTCGCCGCGCGGCGGAACGCGATCCTCGCGGCACTCACGGCCGCCGGCGTCGGGACGAGCGTCTACTACCCGCACCCGGTGCCGCGACTGCAGTACTACCGGGCCCGCTACGGATACGACGCGTCCCGCTGGACGCAGGCGCAGCGCATCAGCGATCAGTCGATCGCCCTGCCGGTGGGGCCCCATCTGGCCGACGACGACGTCGAGTACGTGGCGCAGCGATTCATCCATGCCGTGGAGGAGAGCTGAGGATGAGCACGGAACTCCGGGGACGACGGATTGCCCTGATCGGCGGGGCCGGGTTCATTGGCCACAACCTGGCGCTGGAGCTGGCCCGGCAGGGCGCCAAGGTGGACGTGATCGACAGCCTGCAGGTGAACAACCTGCTGACGTTCTCCGCGAAGATGCCCGACCTGGTCAACCGGGAGCTGTACCTGCGCATCATCCATCAGCGGCTCGACCTGCTGCATGAGGCCGGCATCCCGCTGCACGTGCAGGACGCGCGGGACTACCACGCGCTGGGCAAGCTGCTCAACCAGCAGATCAAGCCGCAGGTGATCGTGCATCTCGCGGCGGTGGCGCACGCGGGCCATT
The DNA here is from genome assembly GCA_016206585.1 of Candidatus Omnitrophota bacterium. Taxonomy (GTDB): domain Bacteria; phylum Omnitrophota; class Gorgyraeia; order Aquiviventales; family Aquiviventaceae; genus JACQRE01. Next base: position 54,305 of record JACQRE010000158.1, read on the forward strand.
CCAACAAGGATCCGTACAGCACGTTCGACCACAGCCTGCGCACGCTCGAGAACGCCCTGGACTGCGCGCGCGATTCCATCGAGCAGTTCATCTTCCTCTCCTCCAGCATGGTGTATGGGAATTTCAAGGCCGACGAGGTCGACGAGGAGCACCCGCTCGAGCCGATCGGCATCTACGGCGCGCTCAAGGTGGCGGGCGAGAAGCTGGTGATCGCCTATCACCAGGTGTTCGACCTGCCGTATACCATCATCCGGCCCTCGGCGCTGTACGGCCCGCGGTGCGTGAGCCGGCGCGTCGGGCAGATCTTCATCGAGAGCGCCCTGAGCGGGTCCACCCTGAGAGTCGACGGCGATGGCAGCGAGCGGCTGGATTTCACCTACGTCGACGACCTGGTGGATGGGATCTGCCTGGCGATCCGGCATCCCGCGGCCCGGAACCAGATCTTCAACATGACGTATGGCGGCTCCCGGTCGATCCAGGAGCTCGTCGAGATCGTGCGCCAACACTTCCCGCGCGTCGAGGTCCAGCGCGTTCCGCGCGACGCCCTGATGCCGTTCCGCGGCACGCTGAGCACGCGCAAGGTGGTGGCACAGCTGGGGTATGCGCCAACGCATCCGCTCGAGGCGGGCTTCGCCAAGTACGTCGAGTGGTACCGCGCGCTGGTGGGCGAGCCCTCGGCGACGGCGGAGGTCCAAGCGTGAACATTCTCTTCGCCGGCAACAAATCTCGCGGAACGCTCTGCCTGCGCGCGCTCCACGAGCGGGAACACCGCATCGTCGGCGTCCTGGCGCACCCGGCACCCGGCGAGCCCGCCGCGGGCAGCGTGGCAGCGGCGGCGCGGGAGCTGAGCGTGCCGCTGTGGCAGCCCGAGGACGTCAACGCGCCGGCGATGCTGGCGTCGCTGCGCGCCCTGCGGCCCGACCTGATCGTGATGGTCGGCTACAGCCCGATCGTCGGGCGCGCGTTCTTGGAGCTGGCACCCCGCGGCGGCCTCAACCTGCATGGGGGCAAGCTGCCGCAGTACCGCGGCTCCTCGCCGATGAACTGGGCGCTGATCAACGGCGAGCGGGAGTTCACGATCTCCGTCGTGCGCGCCGACACCGGCGTGGACACGGGCGAGGTGCTCAGCGAGCGGACGTTTCCCATCGGCCTCCACGACACAATCGCCGACGTGCAGCGCCTCGCCGATGACGCGTTCCCCGGCCTGTTGCTGGACGTCGTCGAGCGGCTGGCGCGCGGGCCGGTGCGCGGGCGCGCGCAGGATGGCTCGCAGGCGGGCTACTATCCGCTGCGGTTTCCCGAGGATGGACTGATCTTGTGGGATCTGTATACCGCGGAGCAGGCCCACAACCGCATCCGCGCATTGACCGATCCCTATCCCGGCGCCTTCACCTGGTGGAAGGGACGCCGGGTCAAGTTGCGGCGCTCCGCGTTGGCGAAGCAACGGCGCTACGGCGAGGCGGGACGGGTCTACCTCAACAGCGAGCGCGGCGTGCTCATCTGCGCCAAGGATCGGTGCCTCTGGATCGAGCAGGCGGTGGTGGAGGACACCGGCGAGCCGCTGCGAGAGGTAGTCGCCCGGTACGACCAGATGGCCACACTGCGCCAGCTGGCCGTGAGCGCGCTGAATGCCGGAGTGGCCCTATGAAGATCGGCGCGCACGACACGGCGATCCGTCCGCTGATCGTGGCCGAGATCGGCAACAACCATGAGGGCCGGTTCAAGGTCGCTCAGGAGCTGGTGCTGGCCGCCGCCTCGTGCGGGGCGGACGCGGTGAAGTTCCAGACGTTTCAGGCGGAACGGTTCGTGAGCCGCGCCGATGCGGCGCGGTTCCAGCGGTTGAAAGGCTTCGAGCTGGCCCCGGCGCAGTTCACGCAGCTCGCCGAGCTGGCCCGCTCACGGGGCCTGATTGTTCTGTCCACGCCATTGGATTTGGAGAGCGCGGCGTTCCTGGAGCCGCTGGTCGACGCGTTCAAGATCGCCTCCGGCGACAACACCTTCTATCCGCTCATCGAGCGGGTGGTGCGCAGCGGCAAGCCGTTGATCGTGTCCACAGGGCTCAGCGATACCGAGCAGGTGCGGCGCACCGTGGAATTTATCCGGACGCGGCAGCGGACCCAGGGGTATTCGGCCGCGTGGGCGCTGCTGCACTGCGTGAGCAGCTATCCGGTGGAGCCGGCCCAGGCGAACCTGCGCTCGATCCCGTTCCTCGCCAAGACCTTCGGCGTGCCGGTGGGTTACTCCGACCATACGGTGGGCATCGAGGCCGCCGTGCTGGCGGCCGCCCTGGGGGCGGAGATCATCGAAAAGCACGTGACGCTTGACCACGACTACTCGAAGTTCCGCGACCACCAGCTCTCCGCGAATCCGGAGCAGTTGCAGCAGCTGGTGCGGCGTGTGCGCGAGGTCACCGCCATGCTCGGCCGGTTTGACAAGAGGGTCCAACCCTGCGAGCAATCCGCCACACGGCAGCTGCGCCGCTCGATCGCCGCCGCCGCGGACCTGCCGGTCGGCGCGCAGCTGCGATGGGAGGATCTCGTCTGGCTGCGTCCGGCCGCCGGCCTCGCCCCGGGCGAGGAAGGGCAGCTGGTCGGCAAAGTCCTCAAGCGGGCGGTGGGAAGCGGAGAGCTCATCGGCCTCTCGGACGTGGAGCCGACGCGCTGATGTGCGGCATCGCCGGCTACCTCGGATCCCGGACGATCGACGAGGCGCATCTCACCGAGTGTCTTGCCCTCATGGGTCGCCGCGGCCCGGACTACGCCGCCGCGAAGTCCTGGGCGCTGCCGGGTGGCCGGTCGCTCACCCTCCTGCACACGCGGTTGAACATCATCGACCTGCACGATCGGGCCAACCAGCCGCTGCGCGTCGGATCGAAATGGATCGCCTACAACGGCGAGCTGTACAACTACGTGGAGCTGCGCGAGCAGCTGGCGGCGGAGGGCATCGAGTTCACCACGACGTCGGACACCGAGGTGCTGCTGCGGGCGATCGACCGCTGGGGCTGGGAGGCGCTGGACCGCTGCGAGGGGATGTGGGCGCTGGCGGTCTACGATGAGGCCGAGCGGTCGCTCACGGTCTGCCGGGACCGGTTCGGCGAAAAGCCGCTCTACGTGGTGCGGGATGGTGACGGGCTCTACTTCGGATCGGAGGTCAAGTTCCTCGTTGCGCTGCGGGGCCGGCCGCTGACCGTGAACGCCGCCCAGCTCCAGCGCTACCTCGTGAACGGCTACAAATCGCTCTACAAGTCCGGGCAGACGTTCTTCAACGAGCTGACTGAGCTGCCTCCGGCCACCCGCCTGTGCATCGACGCCGAGGGCCGGGAATCGAGCGAGGCCTACTGGGAGCTCCGGGCGCGCCCGGAGGCCGGCATGTCGTACGAGGAGGCGGTCGCCGGGGTCCGGGAGCGGCTGATCCGGTCGGTGGAGCTGCGGCTGCGCTCCGACGTGCCGCTGGCCTTCTGCCTGAGCGGCGGGGTGGACTCGAATGCGCTGATTGGCATTGCGCGGCGCGTCCTCGGTGCGGACGTCCGTGGGTTTACGATCCGCAACACCGACGCGCGCTACGACGAGGGGCCGCTGGTCGATCACGCGGTACGCGAGCTGGGGATCCGCCACACGTGGGTGCCGACCCAGACCGAGGAGTTCTTGCCAAGGCTGCAAGCGCTGGTCAACCACCATGATGCGCCGGTCTATACGATCACCTATTACGCCCACTGGCTCCTGATGGAACAGATCGCATCCTACGGCTACCGGATCGCAATCAGCGGCACCGCAGCCGATGAGCTGTTCACCGGCTACTACGACCACCATCTCGCCTACCTCTATGAGGTGCGCGGGGAGCCCGCACTGCATGCGGCGTCGCGCGAGGCCTGGCGGACGCACGTGCAGCCGGTCGTGCGCAACCCCTACCTGCGGGACCCGGACCTCTTTCTGCACGATCCGGCGTTCCGCCGGCACATCTTCCTGGATGCGGAGGGCTTTGCGCAGTATCTCGCAGCACCCCGGGCGGAGCCGTTCACCGAGACGGCGTTCTCGGACAGCCTGCTGCGCAACCGGATGCTCAACGAGCTCTTTGTCGAGAACGTCCCCGTCATCCTGCATGAGGATGACCTGAACGCGATGTCGTGCTCGATCGAAAACCGCTCACCGTATCTCGACCGAGCGCTCGTCGAGTTCGCCTACCGGATCCCCTCGCGGCACCTCGTGCGGGACGGCTTCGCGAAAGCGGTCCTGCGGGATGCGATGGAGGGCCTTGTGCCGGAGCCGATCCGACGGGCGCACCGGAAGGTCGGGTTTAACGCGCCGATCCATGCCTTCCTGGACGTCCGCGATCCTCACGTGCGGCGCCACATCCTGAGCGAGAGCCCCATCTTCGAGTTCGTCAAGCGCGACCGCGTCGCCGCACTCATGGACAAGGCGGATCTGCCAAACAGCGAGAGCAAATTTCTGTTCTACGTCCTCAGCAGCAAGTACTTCCTGGAGCGGTTCGGCTCATGAGCGCTCGGTCGATGTCCCCGATGCCATTGGAGGCGGGAATCGGCTCGCCACCGCTCCTCCGGCCCGTCGACGAGGAGGAGGCCGCCCGGCTGTCGCCCTGGCCGTTCCGATTGGCGGGCCGCGAGGCCTGGCAGCCGTCTGCAAAGCGCTCCGGCAGCGCCCGGGCGGAATACGACAGCGGCTGGTACGCGGATCTGCTGGATGCGTGGCAGCGGTTTCTGGAGGCCGCCCCTCCGGCGCCTCGGCATCCCGGGATGGCGTTCCGGTTCTTTGATGCGCTGCGGCGCGCCAACAACGCGGCGATGCAGCGCCACCCGGAGATCTACGGGGACGTGAGCCTGGACGCGTACCTGGTCAGCGCGGCGGATCAGCTCTACGCGGCGGACCTCAACGTGTTCGAGGCGTGGTGGCGGAACCTCCTCGTCGAGCGGGTCGCCTGGGCGCACGAGGCCGCGCCCTTCGGGACGCTGGCGGAGATCGGCTGCGGCAGCGGGGTGAACCTCCTGACGATGTATTCCAGGCTGCCGGTGAATCGGATCGCCGGATGCGACATCTCCCCGAATGCCGTGGACGCGGTGCGGCGCATCGCGTCGGATCTGGCGATCCCTGCGGCGATGCGCGTGGGAGATTTCCTGCAGCCGGAGACGCTGCAAGCCCTCGTGCCTGCGTCAGGGTCCTGGGCGCTGCTGTCGGTGCACGCCCTGGAGCAGGTCGCCCGGCTGGGGATGGAATGGTTTGAGCGGGTGGTGGCACTCCAGCCGCCGCCGGCCATTGCCGTGCACTGTGAGCCAATCCAGTGGGGTGATGGTTCCCCCTTTGCGATGTCGTGCGCGCGGTACGCGGCCCTCAACGGCTACAACCAGGATCTCGCGGCGGCATCCCGCGCGGCCGAGTCCGCCGGGCTGATTCGGACCATCCGGACGGAGCGGCGCGTCCTGGGCCATTCGGCGTACAACCCCACATCGATCCTCATGTGGGTGCCAGCGAGGAGCGCGTGATGCGGTACTGCAGCCGGTGCATCGTGCCCGACACCCGGCCGGACGTTCGCTTCGATGCGCAGGACGTGTGCTCGGCGTGCCGCGCCCATGACGAAAAACAGCACCAGGTGGACTGGAGCGCCCGCCGGCAGGCCTTCGAAGCGCTGGTGGATCGCGTCAAGCGGCTCAAGCGGCGCTACGACTGCCTGATCCCTGTCAGCGGCGGCAAGGATAGCACCTGGCAGGTGGTCACCTGCCTGCAGCACGGCTTGCATCCCCTGACGGTGACGTGGAAGCCGCCCGCCCAGACCGCGATCGGCGCCGCGAACCTCGAGAACCTCGTCAGCTTGGGCGTGGACCACCTGGCGTTCCAGATCAACCCGCAGGTGGAGAAAAAGTTCCTCTACCAATCGTTGGTCCGGTACGGGGCGACCGCGATTCCCATGCACATGGCGATGTTCAACATCCCGCTGACTCTGGCGGCGGCGCTCGACATCCCGCTCCTGGTCTGGGGGGAGAACTCGGCCGACGAGTACGGCGGGGTCGGCGATGAGAGCCGAGGCCACCGGATGGACGGCCGCTGGCTGAAGCGCTACGGCGTCACCCATGGGACGACCGCCCGCGACTGGATCTCCAAGGAGCTGACCGAACAGGAGCTGGCCCCCTACTTCGGGCCGGGGGACGAGGCGTTGGCCCGCAAGGACATCCATGCGGTGTTCCTCGGCTACTACTTCAACTGGGATCCGGTGGCCACGTACGCGGTGGCCGCCGCCCACGGGTTCCGGGCGCGCCCCGAAGGGCCGAAGGTCGGCTATTACCCCTTTGCGGACATCGACGACGAGTTCATCTCGATCCACCACTACCTCAAGTGGTACAAGTTCGGCTTCACGCGGCTGTTTGACAACCTGTCGTTGGAGATCCGCAACGGCCGCATGGCCCGCGACGAGGCGATTGCGCTGGTCCGCGAGCGGGGTGTCGAGGTGCCGCACGAGGACATCGAGCGGTTCTGCGCCTTCACCGGCATGCCGACCGGCCGGTTCTTCGAGATCATCGAGCGGTTCCGCAACCCGGCGGTCTGGACGCGCCGGGACGGCACCTGGAGGATCGAAGGGTTCCTGGTTCCGGACTGGAAGTGGGAAGAGGAGGTGTCCCGTGCAGCTCACACCCGTTGATCCGCCGCGCGTCTTCGACGTCGGCTGCCTCGTCAAGATCCAGCTGAAGGACTGCGGCCGCGTGGCCCTCGAGGCGGATGAGCAGGTCACATTCGTGACGGAAACCGGCGGTGAATTTGATGTGGTCAGAAAGTCGTGGGGGTTCTACGCCACCCCCTCGCTGAACCAGCGGCTGCCCCGGTTCGGTCTCCGGGCGGTGCTCGTGAAGAGCCCGGACGGCAAGTACTACGTCTGGCTCGTGGAGCGGGGCAAGGAGCCGGACTTCCAGCGGTACCTGGAGGCGGAGCGGCAGGCGGTCGTCTCGTGGCTGGATACCGACCAGGCCCTGGAGCGGCTCGCCAAACAGATGGAGCGCGCCCCGGCATGACGGTGGCTGCGGCCAAAGGGTTGGCGTGCGTGTGCGGCGGGGAGCCGTTCGCGCCGCTCTTTACCTATGCGTCCCCGCCGCCCGGCGAGCCGCGGTACGCCTTTGCCCTTGGCGCCTATCGCCGCGAGGTCTGGCGGTGCCAGCGGTGCGGCCATTGCCGCGCGGTGCACGACCTCGATGCCAGCGCGCTCTACTCCGGCGACTACGTCAACACCGCGTATGCGGGCGACGGGATCCTCCGGGCGTACGACCGGATCATGGCGCTGCCTCCGTCCCAGTCGGATAACGCGGGGCGGGTCGCGCGCGTGGTGGCGTGGGCCGAACGGTTGCCGCTTCCACCCGGGCGCGCGCGCACGATCCTCGACGTCGGTTCCGGGCTGTGCGTGTTCCTGAGCCGGATGAAGGCTGCGGGCTGGGCGTGCACCGCGCTCGATCCGGATGCGCGCGCGGTGACGCACGCCCGCGAGGTGGTGGGGGTGGACGCCATCCAGGGGGCGTTCCTCGATGTGAGCGGCCTGGGCCGATTCGACCTCATCGCGTTCAACAAAGTGCTGGAGCACGTCCAGGAGCCTGCGGCGATGCTGATCAAGGCGGCGAAGCATCTGGCGCCGCGCGGCGGCCTCTATGTCGAAGTGCCGGACGGCGAGATGGCCGCCCGCGCCGGCGCGCAGCGCGAGGAGTTCTTCATCGACCACTGGCACGTCTTTTCGGCCGCGTCGCTGACGCTGCTGGCCAGCCGGGCCGGCTATGCGATCCAAGCGCTCGAACGGCTGCAGGAGCCCAGCGGCAAGTACACGCTGCGGGCCCTGCTCGTATCCATCAGCGAGGAGGCGCGCTGATGCCGGTTCAGCCCCAGGCGGCCTCGGCGCGGCAGCAATGGGAGGCCTCGTTCGCTGCCCAGATCGCGGAGGGCGCCTACAACACCGCACCGGTCGAGCCGGTGGTGCGGATGGTCGCCTACTACCTGCGGCACCATGTGGTGCGCGAGCGCATCAGCTCGCTGAAGTTCCTCGAGCTGGGCTGCGGCGCGGGTCCCACCCTCGTCTGGCTGGCCCAGAAGGGCATCGAGGTCAGCGGAGTGGACATCTCCCCCACGGCGCTGCAGCTGGCACGCCAGCAGCTTGAGCGCGCGGGGTGTGCTGCCCGCATCGGCACGCTGACGGAGTGCTCCGTGATCTCGGTGCCGCATGAGGACGGCGCGTTCGACGGGGTCATCGAATCGTGCGTTTTCCAGCATCTGCCGAAGGCGGAGCGCGCCGCGGCGTTCCGGGAGGCCGGCCGGCTGCTGCGGCCCGGCGGGCTGTTTGTCGGCTACCTGCTCGACGTCGGGCACACGATCTTCGCGGCGAAGCGCGCGGAGCAGCTTCCGGAGGATCCCGGCACGCTGATCCTGTCCGACCAGAAGAGCCGCGTCCAGCTGGAGAACCTCGGACTGTGCCACTTTTACCGCCGGGAGGAGCTGCCGCAGCTGCTCCGCGGCTTTTCGGCCGTCGATCCGTGCTTGACCACCTACGCGCTTCCGCGCGAAGAGGCGAAGCGGCGCGGCTACGACGAATATGTCCAGAGCATGTGGACGGTGTATGCCATCAAATGATCACGGCATGAGTGCCGGGACACGATCCTTCAAAGATTACGTGGACGATGCGGGCCACATGGCCCTGTACCGCGCGTACCAGCAGCGATACGCGCGTTCCATCCGCGAGAGCGACCGCGTCCTGATCGAGATCATCCGCGCGCTGGTCGCGAAGCGCCCACGCCCGGGCCGGCCGCTGAGGCTGCTCGATGTCGGGTGCTCGACCGGGAATTTGTTGGGGCATCTCAAGCAAGCGCTTCCAGGCCTTGCGCTGTCTGGAGCCGACATCGTCTCCGAGGTGATCGCGGAGTGCCGGGCCAATCCGGATCTGGCCGGCATCCAGTTCGATGAGATGAACGTGCTCAACCCGCCTGCGGCGGGGTCATCGTTTGACCTGGTGGTGACCAATGCCGCGCTCATGTTCTTTGACGATGACGAATTGGGCGTGGCCCTGCGCCATCTCGGCGCCCTGGCGGCTCCCGGCGGCTGGTTCGTGGCGTTCGACTATTTCCACCCCTTCGAGCAGCGCGTGGCGCTGACCGAAACCAGCCGGCTCCATCCTCACGGGCTCACGTTCCACCTGCGGCCGTATGGAGTGATGCAACGGTTGCTGGAGGAGGCGGGGTTTGAATCGCCAGCCTTCAGGCCGTTTCACCTGCCCATTGATCTGCCGCCACCCAGCGATCCCGGCCAGATCAGCAGCTATACCGTGAGCCAACAGGATGGCGGGCGACTCTGTTTCCGTGGGACGCTGTACCAGCCGTGGTGCCACCTGACCGCGCAACGCAGGCGCTGAAGCGTCCA
>JACQRE010000165.1 GCA_016206585.1 Candidatus Omnitrophota bacterium
CCGGCGGACTGCAGCGAGCCGAGCTTCCACTGCTCCATCGCCTGGTCGAGCTTCTTGAGGAGCTTCACGTTCAGGGGATGGCCGCTCTTGATGGCGATGACGTGCGCGCGCAGGTGCGCGCCGAGCAGGTAGAGGTCGCCCAGCAGGTCGAGGATCTTGTGCCGCGCGAACTCATCCTCGAACCGGAGCGTGTTCTGCAGCACCCCCGACGCCCCGAGGACCAGCGTGAACTCGAACGTCGCGCCCTTCCCGAACCCGGCCGCCCGCAGCCGCTCCGCCTCCTCCGGCAGGCAGAAGGTGCGGGCCGGGGCGATGTCCTGCTCGAAGGACGCCGTGCCGTCCTGTGTAAAGGAGACGAACTGCGACTTCAGCAGCGGGTGGTCGTAGCTGAGCATGTAGGAGATGCGAAGCACCTTGTCCGGGAAGACCACGATCGAGGAGTCGCCCTCCTCCACGAACACCGGCTCGCGCAGCGTCACGCACCGCCGCGGGATGGACTGCTCCGTGGTCCCGGACGCCTTGAACTGCTGGAGGAACGGCAGCGCGGAGCCGTCGAGCCCCGGCATCTCGATGTTGCTCACCTCGACGTAGGCGTTGTCGATGCCCGCCCCCCACAGGGAGGCCATAAAGTGCTCGACCGTCTGCACCTCGACCCCGTCCTTGGACAGCGTGGTGCGGCGCACGCTCTTGCCCACATCGACGACCTGGGCCGACTTGACCGGGATGGTCGGCCGGTGCGGCAGGTCGGTCCGGACGAAGACGACACCGGTATCCGGCGGAGCGGGCAGGACGCGGATCGACACCAGCTCGCCGGTGTGGATGCCCTGCCCGTTCATGAACACCTCGTGGGCAATCGTGCGCTGGCACTCGCTCATCAAGCGCTCATCATGGGGTGGGGGTGCTGGGTGCGGTCATCGCGCCGTCGGCTTGGCGCGGCCATTCAACAGCTTCAGGATCTCGTCGGTGACGTCGTGCGCCTCCTCGGCATAGAGGAGTGAGCGGGCATCGAAGATCATCGAAAACCCGTTGGCCTTCCCGTACTCCTGGATCCCGGTCTGGATGTCCTGCAGGATCGCCTTGGCGACCTTGTCCCGCTCCCGCCGCAGGTCCCGCGCCGCGCTGTTGCGGAACTGCTGCAGCGACTCCGCCTTCTCCTCGACCTCGCGCGCCTTGACCTCCCGCGCCTCGTCGTTCATCAGCTCGAGGCTCTCGCGGAGCTTCTTGAGTTCCGTCAGGCGCCCTTCGAGCTCCGCTTCCTTCTGCTTGCCGCGCTGTTCGAGCGTGGCCTCGGAGTGCTTCGTCCGGTTGTACTCGTCAAACACCCTCCCGAGGTCGACGTAGCCGATCTTTTCCTCCCCCGCCGCCCGAGCGATCATCCCGCCACTCAGCAGAAGGGTGAGCAGGACGGCAATGCTCGCGGATGACCTGGTGACCTGGTGACCTGGTGACATGGCGTCTCCTGTACTAAAACGACCGGCTGATATTGAAGTGGAACCTCGGCTCGCGCGACTCGCCTTCCTCCACGTCGCTGATGGGAATCCCCAGATCCAGCCGCAGCGGGCCGATGGGCGTGTTGACCCGGGCCCCGATGCCGGCCCCCGCCTTGAACGACTCGGCGTACTCGCTCACCCGCCGCCACACATCCCCGACGTCCACGAACAGCGCCCCCCGCAGGATGGGCCGTCCCCGCTCGTCCTGGAGGATCGTCATGACCTCCTCGACCGTGCCGACGAGCATCGCCTCGCCGCCGATGGGGTCATTGGAGCTCGGGTCCACGGGCCCCACGCGGCGCTCGCGGAAGCCGCGGATCGTGCCGGAGCCTCCGCCGAAGAACCGCTCGAAGATCGGCACCTCGTCCGAGTCGTCGTACGCATCCACCAGGCCCGTCCGCACCCGTGCCTCAAGGACGAGCCGGTCGAAGTGGGGCACGTAGTAGCTCGCCCCGGTCTGGACGCGCAAGAAGTCCCGATCCCCGGCGAAGAGGCCGCCCGCCATATCGGTGGAGACGAACGCGAAGTAGCCTTTGGTCGGATCCAGGCGGTTGTTCCGCCCGTCGAACGAGAGGGAGAGGCTGCCCTCGCTGATCGTGTTGGTGCCCTGCTCGGCCTTCAGGTCGGCCGACGCTTCGTCGACCACGTCCGAAATTTCGGTTTGAAAGAGCTGGTAGCCGAGCCCCACGTGCACCAGGTCGGCGAACTCCTTGCCGAGCCGGAGGCCGCCGCCGCGCTGCTCCTCCTCGAACCCCAGCCCCAGGTTGCTGCTGCGCAGCCGGGTGCGGTTGTACCCGTCGATCCCGAAGGACACCGGGTAGCCGAAGATCCACGGTTCGGTGAACGAGAGGTCGAAGAAGCGGCGGACGCTGCCGATCTGGATGCTGAACCGCAGGTCCTGCCCCGCCCCCGTGAACGAGGGGGCGTTGCGCCAATCGAAGTTCCGCTGCTCGAGCTCGATGAGCCCGACGAGCCGGTCCACCGACGAGAACCCGCCGCCGAAGCTGAAGCTGCCGGTCTTCGCCTCCTTGACCTGGACGACCAGATCCTCATGATCCGGTGTTTCGGCCGGCTCGGTCTCGACGTTGACCTCCTCAAAGTAGCCGAGGTTGTAGAGCCGGTCAAGCGATTTCCGGATGCGGGCCCCGTCGAACCGCTCGCCGGGATAGACCCGCAGCTCCCGCCGCACGACGACGTCCTTCGTGCGCAGGTTGCCGCGCACGTGGATCCGGTCGATGTAGACGAGCTCGTGCTCGACGATGCGGAAGGTCAGATTCACCCGCTTGGTCGCCTGGTCGAGCTGCGTGTCCGGAACGACCTCCGCGTTGATGTAGCCCCGGTCGCCGTAGTACTGCTTGATGAACCGGAGATCCTCCTGCAGTGCGTCGGGGCTATAGACCGCCCCCGGCTTGAGCAGGATGACCCGGCGGATCTCCCGCTCGGGAAACAACACGGCACCCGCCACGGCGACCTGCCCGACGCGATGCTGCAGCCCCTCGGCGACCTGCAGGTGCACGTAGAGGCCGCGGCCTTCCGGGTCGCGGTAGACCTCGTGGCGGACCTCGGCGTCCTGGTAGCCGTGCGTGCGGTAGAAGGCGCGCACGCGCTCGAGGTCCTCCTCCAGCACCGACTCGGTGTAGACGCCGCCGGAGAACAGCCACCACGCTTTCCGTTTGGTCTTGAGCACCTTCCGGATCTGGCGGTCGGAGAACGCCTGGTTCCCCTCCACGAGGATCCCAGTGATCCGCATCCGGGGCCCTTCGTCCACCAGCAGGTAGAGGGTGGCGGCATCGGCCGGCTCCTCAACCTCCACCCGTGCCACGACCTCGCAATCCGAGAACCCCTTGCGGGCGTACTCGGCCTTGATGAGCTCAACGCCCTCTTTGACCTTCCGCGGATCGTAGAGCTGGTCCTTCGTGACGGCGAAGAGCTCCAGGACGCGGGCATCCTGGAGGAACCGGTTGCCCTCCACCTCGATCGCGGTGATGGTGGGCTTCTCGGTCACGACAAAGACCAGCCGGAGCCCCTCCGCGAGCGGTTCGACGTCCGCCCGCACGTCGGTGAAATAGCCCAGCGCGAAGAGGCGCCGGATGTCCTCGCTGACGACCGCACTCTGGTAGAGGCCGCCCGGCTTGGTCTGGACCCTCGCCAGGATGGTCTCCTTGGCGATGGTCTTCGCCCCCGCCGCGTCTACCGCGATCACCCGTTCGCCCTCATGATCCGCCTGCGCGGCGGGTGCCGCCAGCAGCAGCCCGGCCAGGAGGCCGATCCCGACCAGCGCAGCGCGGGAGGAGCGCATGGGCTTAGAACCGGTTCTAGGTTTGGGCGAGTGTTTCAAAGCGGGTGTACTCGGTGATGAACGCGAGCTTCACCGTGCCGGTCGGGCCGTTGCGCTGCTTGGCGATGATGACCTCGGCGATGCCGCGGTTCTCGTC
>JACQRE010000161.1 GCA_016206585.1 Candidatus Omnitrophota bacterium
CCCATATAACCGTTTAGCTTCTTCAGCAGCTCCAGCGCCATCCCTAGTAACTTAGCTGGATTGTTTCGAGGTGCTGGACGGCCGGCCCGGGCGTGAAGGGGCTGATGAGGATCCCGCCGAGCATGTAGCCCAGCAGGAGCGGCTGCTTGGTCACGTAGGCCACCAGGCCGCCGATCAACCCGACCAGCCACACATAGAACAGGTCCTGAAAAATGAATGGAGCCGACACGCGTCACCTCCCTCCGGCTATTATACCGTTGAGGGCCGTTCCGTGAAGAAGAACCCCGCACCACAGACGTGGTGCGGGGTTCGCTGGATGCCCCAGCGCACGGAGCGGATCCGGAGCTTACGGAGCCGCCGGGCTGCTGCTGGGAGAAGGTGCGGGACTGGTCTGAGGCTGCGCGCGTTCCGCCTGCGGCGAGGCACCGGACTCCGCCCCCGCCGAGCCGACCGTGATGGACTTCGCGACGTGCTTGCCGTCCTCCTGGACGTACTCCACCGTCGCCTCAATGCCGGGCCTCAGCGCCTCAAGCTCCACCGGCTGCCGCCCATCGCTGATCTTCGTATGGGGCTTGATCATGAACTCCTGCGTGCTGAACAGGCCGGTCTTCAGCTTGACCAGATCCCGTTGGGCATCAATCGAGGCGATCTTCCCGAATGCCATCAACGACGACTCCGCCGCCATGACCATCCCCTGCGCGGTGAGTCCCAGTGCGGCCGCCACGGCGGCCGTCCTGACGAGCCGACCGATTCCTCGCATCATCGCCCGCCTCCTATGGTTGCTGAACGCCAGGGGCCCGCCCTCCGAGCCCCGGCGTCCAGGCACGGGATTAGGGTATCCCCGCATCCATGACAGGAGGATGAGCTTTTGATGACAGGTTTGTCACCGAATGAGCGCCGCCTTCTGCGCGCGCCGCAGCTGCTTCAGCCGGTACTCTTCGCGGGCCGCGTGCCGGAAGGACCGGAACGCCTTGGCGTACACCAACCGCACCGGCCCACGGCCTCTGACATACTTCGCCCCGCGGCCGGCGTTATGGAGCCGGATCCGCTCCCGCAAGTGGCTGGTGTAGCCCGTGTAGTACGTGCCGTCCGCGCACCGGACGATGTAGACCCAGCACCGCGCATCCCGCCGCAACGGCGCGCTCATCCGCTCATTCGTCGCGTAGCGCTTGGAACGCCCCACAGCATGAAACGATTCTAGCAGGTGTTCGAGTACGCGCGGAGCGGTTTTTGGTACAATAACCACTCATGGCGACCTCCCGTTTGAACCACGATGCCTTCCTCGTTGAGGGCTACACCCGCACGAGACCCTTCGCCAGCTTTCTCCCGGGGATCGCCGGGTTGTTGGGCATTCCGCTCTGGGCGTTCTACGTCAACCGCGGCCAGGCGATCGCCGGCTTCGGGATCCAGGACAAGGAACACCCGATCATGGAGTTCCTGCCCGCCAACCGCGCCTACCACGCCGTGCCGCTCCAGGGCTTCCGCACCTTCATCAAGATCCGGACCGGCAAGCACCGCCTCTTCCATGAACCGTTCCAGAACCCAGGGCCCGATGCCTCCCATGACGTCGTGCAGCGGATGCGCATCCGGATGCACGAGCTGGAGCTCGAAGAGGAGCACCGCGTCCTCCGGCTGGACACGCGCGTGCGGTACTTCACCATTCCCCACGCCTCGTTCGCCGCGCTGGCCCGCGTCCTGACGCTGACCAACCGAGGACCCCGCCCGATCGACCTGGAGCTGCTCGACGGGCTGCCGGTCATCGTTCCCTACGGCATGGTGGACCGGTTCCTCAAGCACATGAGTCGGACGATCGAGGCGTGGGTGTCGGTGCAGAACCTCGAGCGCCGGGCTCCGCTCTACCACCTGCGCGTGGAGCCGCACGACCGCCCGGAGGTCGTGCCGATCCGCGCCGGGAACTTCTCCGTCGCCCTCACGGAGGACGGCGGATCCTCCCGCCTGCTGGAGCCCGTCATCGACCCGGCGGTCGTCTTCGGCTGCCGGGAGGACGGCGCGGTGCCCGAGCGGTTCCTCGATCCGGCGTTCCGCATCCCGGCGCGGCAGCTCGCCGCGGACCGCATGCCGTGCGCCATGAGCTTCCTGCGCTGCACCCTGCGACCCGGCGAGTCCCGCACGGTCTACGCCCTGTTCGGACACATGCCCGGCCTCCAGCAGCTCAACGCGGCGCTCCCGGCGATTGCGACCCCCGCGTTCTTCGAGACGAAGGCCGCACAGAACGCCGCGCTCATCGAGGACGTCACGCGGCCCATCGCGACGGCCAGCGGGATGTCCGTCTTCGACCGCTATTGCCGTCAGACGTTCCTCGACAACGCGCTCCGCGGGGGCATCCCTGTCAGCCTCGGGGCGGACGGAACCCCGGGCTCGCTGCGCCGCAAGATCGTGTACGTCTTCTCCCGCAAGCACGGCGACCTCGAGCGGGACTACAACCAGTTCGTCATCCCCGCGACCCCCTACTCCCAGGGCGATGCCAACTACCGCGACGTCAACCAGAACCGGCGCAGCGACGCGTGGTTCTACCCCCACGTGGGCGACACGAACATTGTCGCGTTCTTCAACCTGCTACAGGCCGACGGGTTCAATCCGCTGGTCTTCAAGGGGCTGCGGTTCACGGCGCCCGAGGAGCTGCGCGCCATCCCCGCGCTGCGCGAGATCCTCTCCAAGCCGTTCACGCCCGGCGAGCTGCTGGATGACCTGGCCCGCCACAACGTCAAGACGGGCGAGAGCCATGAGGCGTTCCTGCAGCGCGTCCTCGGCCGGTCGCAGGTGATCGAGGACGCGGAGCATGGGGAGGGCTTCTGGACCGACCACTGGACGTACAACCTGGATCTCCTGGAGAGCTACCTGGCCCTCTATCCCGACCGGCTGCGGGAGCTCCTCCTCGAGCGGCACGTCTTCACGTTCCACGACAACGCCCATGTCGTGGCCCCGCGCGCGAAGCGCTATCACCTCGTCAAGGGGGCCTTGCGGCAGGTGCGCGCCGTCCGATGGGACCGCGAGAAATCCGAGCTGATCCAGTCCCGCCACGAGGAGCCGAACCGGCTCCGCGCGGAGCACGGCCGCGGCGGCGTCTATGCCACCACGCTGCTCGTCAAGATGGTCAGCGTCATCGCCAACAAGCTCGCATCGCTCGACCCCTCCGGGCTGGGCATCGAGATGGAGGCGGACAAGCCGAACTGGCACGATGCGCTCAACGGCCTGCCCGCCCTGCTGGGCTCGTCGCTCTGCGAGACCTGGGAGCTGAAGCGGTGGATGCAGTTCCTCCTCGATGCGCTGGCCGCGCTGCGCGTGGAGTCCTCGATAGCCGTCCCGCTGCCGGAGGAGCTGACGGAGCTGCTCGCGTCCCTCCTGGAGGCGTCGCTGGAGGCGCCGCCTCAGGCGTACTGGGAGGCGGCCAACGCGGCGAAGGAGGCGTACCGGGAGCGGATCCGGCTGGGCCTTTCCGGACGCGAAGAGGCCGTGACGCTCGATCGGCTCGTGGCGTTTCTGCATCGAGGCATCGGCCGACTCTCGGAGGGCATCGAGCGCAGCGTGAAGGCGGGCGGCGAGCTCCCTCCCAGCTACTTCTATCATGAGGCCAGCGGCTACACCCAGTCCGGCCCGGTGGTGACGCCGGCGCGCTGGCGGCTGCACACGCTGCCGCCGTTCCTCTCGGGCGCCGTGCACGCCCTGCGGCAGGAGCCGGACCCGAAGCGGGCTCGCGCGCTCTACCAGGCGGTGCGCCGCAGCGCCCTGTACGACCGCCGGCTCAAGATGTACCGGGTGTGCGCGTCGCTGGAGCGGGAGCCTGAGGAGATCGGCCGCTGCCGCGTGTTCACGCCGGGCTGGCTCGAGAACCAGTCGATCTGGCTCCACATGGAGTACAAGTTCCTCCTGGAGCTGCTGCGCTGCGGACTGCACGAGGAGTTCTACGAGAACTTCTTCCAGGCGCTCATTCCCTTCCAGCCGCCGGCTCGCTACGGCCGCAGCATCCTCGAGAACAGCTCGTTCCTGGTGAGCAGCGTGTACCCCGACCGCTCGCTGCATGGCGCGGGGTTTGTCGCACGGCTGAGCGGGGCCACGGCCGAGTTCATCCAGATATGGCTCTGGATGACCGCCGGCCGCTCACCCTTCCGGCTCGACCGCCAGGGACGCCTGGAGCTCCAGCTCGTCCCCGTGCTTCACGGGAAGCTGTTCGATCGCCGGGGCCGGTTCAGCTTCACCTTCCTGGGGCGCATCCGCGTGACGTACCACAACCCGCAGCGGCGTGCAACCTTCGGGCCTGGCAGGGCTCGGCCCGACGCCATCCGTCTGACTCCCAGATCGGGTGAGCCGATCGATTGCGCCGGCGGGGTGATCCCCGCCCCCTACGCCGAGCGGGTGCGCGCCGGCGACATCACCGCCATCGACGTCCAGCTCGCCGCCCCTCGCCGTCCGTAGTCCGATGGCCGCCTCGCACACCGCAGGAGCCTCCGCCTTCCGCTGGCAATTTGTCGATCAGGACCCTGGAGGGGCTTCCGGCGTCTTTCGCGCCTGGAACGCCCACGAGCTTCACCGGCTGTACTTTCCGCTCGTCAACGAAGCCGGCATGTTCTCGTGGACGACGCCGCGCCTCCAGGGCGGGCCGGCCATCAGCCATCATGCCCACCTCTCCGTCCCGCTCACTGCGGAGGATCTGCCCCACTCCCTCCTCCACAGAGACTTCTGGGTGGTGGAGCCCGGCCGCACGCCGTTCTCGCTGGCGGGCTACGCGTCGAACGCCGGAGCCCCGCGGGTGGACGCCGGCCCGGGGTGGTTTTCGCTGACCCGCCGCAGCGCTGACGGGCGGTTCGCCGTCCGCGGCACGCTGTGGTGCCCCGCCGACCTGCCGGATCCGTTGGAGCTCTTCTGGATTGAGATCGAAAGCCGCTCGCGCGCGACGCTGCGCGTGACGCCCTACGCCGCCATCCCGCTCTTCGCCCGCTCGGCGGACAACATCCGCGACCATCGTCACGTGACCGTCCTGCTCCACCGAACCCGGCACCTCCGTCACGGGGTCGCGGTCCATCCCACGATGACGTTCGATGAGCGCGGCCACACGCTGAACCGGCTGCGGTACGCGGTGCTGGCGTTCGGCCCGCGCGGGAGGGCCCCGCAAGGCGTGTGGTCCAACGAAGCGCAGTTCCTCGGCGAGGGCGGCAGCTTCGCCGCCCCGCGGGCCGTGTGGGCGCGGGAGCGCACCGCACCCCGCGAGCGGCGGACCGTTCCCGGGCAGGAGGCGATCGGCGGATTCCGGTTTGCGCCGGTCACGCTGCCGCCAGGCGGGCGCGCCGGCTACCTGCTCATCAGCGGCATCACCGCTGATCTGCGGCGGCTTGAGCGCTGGCAGCGCTGGGCGCGCCGACCGGCCCGCTGGGCGGCGTCGCTGCAGGCGACGCAATCGGCGTGGCAGGCGAAGACCCGCCAGGTGTCGTTCGCCACGGCGGACCGCACGCTGGATCATTGGCTGTCGTGGGTCAGCCTCCAGCCGCACCTGCGCCGTCTCTACGGCAACTCGTACCTGCCCCAATTCGATTACGGCCGCGGCGGGCGGGGGTGGCGCGACCTGTGGCAGGACTGCCTGGCGTGGCTGCTGTCAGCGCCGGAGGCGGTGCGCCCGATGCTGCTCCACCACGTGGGCGGCGTGCGCATCGACGGCTCCAACGCGACGATCATCGGCCAGGACGGCGGCTTCATCGCCGACCGCAACGACATCCCGCGCACGTGGATGGACCACGGGGCATGGCCGGCTTACACGATGCTGCTCTACGTCGACCAGACCGGCGACCTCGACCTCCTGCTGCAGCGCCGCGAGTACTTCCGCGACCCGCAGCGTTTCCGCTGCCGCCGGCAGGACCCGGCGTGGAGCGCGCGGGACGGCTTCGTGCTGCGCACCCGGGGCGGGGCGGTCTACCGCGGCAGCGTGCTGGAGCACCTGCTGGTGCAGCACCTCACCGCGTTCTTCAACGTCGGGGCGCATCATCTCTGCCGGCTCGAGGGGGCGGACTGGAACGACGGGCTGGACATGGCGCCGCACCGCGGCGAGTCGGCGGCTTTCAGCGCGCTCTACGCCTGGAACCTCAAGCGGCTGGCACAGACGATCGCGGCACTGGCCGCCCGCGGCCTGCGCCGTGTTCCGCTCTGCGAGGAGCTGGGGCTGCTGCTTGACCGCCTGCCGGGCCAGCCCCGCGTCGACTACGGCTCGGCCGCCGCCAAGCAGCGGCGCCTCGAGGCGTATCTAACACGGGTGTTCCGGAGCGTCTCCGGCCGGACGATGGAGGTGGATGCGGCCGCACTGATCCGGGACCTGCTCGCCAAGCACGAGGATCTGGCGGGACGGATCCGTCGGCAGGAGTGGGTCCGCACGCGGGAGGGCTCGTGGTTCAATGGCTACTACGATGACCTGGGACGCCGTGTGGAGGGGGCCGCCCGGCGCGGGGTCCGGATGACGCTGACCGGCCAGGTGTTCACGCTCATGAGCGGCCTGGCCACCGAGGGGCAGGTGGACGCGGTCATCCGATCGGTGCGCCGCCTGCTGCGCGATCCCCACTTTGGCGGCATCCGGCTCAACACCGACTTCCGCGAGCTGCAGCCGCACCTGGGGCGCGCGTTCTCCTTCGCGTACGGGGAGAAGGAAAACGGGGCGGTGTTCAGCCACATGGCGGTCATGTACGCCTTCGCGCTGTACGCGCGCCGCCGGCCCGAGGAGGGGCGGCGGGTGTGGCACGCGCTCTTCCGGATGGCCACCGACCAGCCGACGGCGAAGATCTTCCCGTGCCTGCCGGAGTACTTCAATGCGGAAGGCCGCGGGATGTACGGCTACCTCACCGGCTCGGCGTCCTGGCTGGTCCACCTGCTGGCCACACAGGTCTTCGGCGTGCGCGGGGAGCTGGGCGACCTGGTCATCGACCCGCAGCTGACGAAGGAGGATTTCGGCCGACACCGGCAGCTGAGCGTGTCCCTGCCCTTTGCCGGACGCCGATTGGAGGTCGTGTGCTCCGCGCCGCGCAGACGCATCCGCGGACCCTATCGGGTTGCCGCGGTGCGCGATGAGCGCGGTGCAGGAGTGGTGTGCGAGCGGTTGCCGGGCGGCGGGGTGCGGATCGCGAGGCGGGTCGTTGCAGCGCTGCCAGCGGACCGCCGCACCACCTGGCGCGTACGGCTATCGTGATGCACGTGACACGCGCCGGCGCAGGAGCGAAAGGACGGCGGGATCGCGCACCAGGGCTTCCGCCAACACCCGGTGGCCGGCCGGCGTGAAGTGGCCGTCCTGGTCGTAGAACAGCTTCTCGGCCTTCGCCGCCTCGCGGAACACCTCCAGCGTGTTGACGAAGGGGAGGTCCTGTTCCTCCGCGAAGCGCGCCAGCAGTCCCACCGCGCGGCTCGCGTCGTAGGTCCGGCCCGATTCAAACCCCCAAAACTCCCTGCCCGGCACCCATTGATCGGGACCCGCGAGCATGCCGTACGGGTAGAAGCCGATGACGAACGGAATGCGGCGCTGGGCCAGCAGCGCATGGATCATGCGCAGGTACCCGGCGGTCAGCTCCCAGTAGGGCTGGATCGCGTCATCGCTCAGCGCGTCGCGGATGAGGAGGAAGCGGTCGTACTCGGCCAGGTCCGGGGCCAGCTGTTCCTGCTTCAGGCGCGCGACCGCCACCTTGGCCCGCTCGCCGCGCAGCTTAGCACCCAGGTAGCCGCGCCATCCAAGGACGCGGATCTTTTGGACCGTGCGAACCAGCTTCGTGTCCAGATATTTGACGAGCGCGCTGTGGGTGCGCAGCCACTCCCACCGGCTGAAGCGGCCGTTGATGTAGCGCGGATCGCAGCGCGCGATCCGGCCGGCGTCGTCGTAGAGGAGGTTCTTCTGGAACCAGTGGTCCTCCTGGACGTCGCCCAGGTCGAACCAGAGGATGACGAGGTCCGGGTCAAATGACAGGAACTGGTCCCGGAGGGCCAGGTAGTGCAGCGTGGGCGAGGAGCCGGAGACCCCGGCGTTGACGACCTCGACGGGGAGCCCCTGCGCCTTCAGGCCGCGCTCGACCAGCGCGCAGAACGTCTCCTCGTCCCGGACCGGAAAGCCAAAGGTGTAGGAGTCGCCCAGCATGAGGATGCGGACCGTGCCAGGGGCCTTCGGCTGCGACGGGTCCGGCCCGCGCAGGCCGAACGGGTTCGTGCGCACCTCCACGTCGAACTCTTGGGAGGTGTAGTGGTAGGTTTCCAGCGGTTTGAGGCGGTGGTGGAATTGGGGATGCTCGATGCCGGCGGGGATCGCGAGCGACTTGAACCACTTGAGCCGCAGGGCGGCCTCCCACGCGCCCAGGGCAAGGAGGGTGGCGCACGCAAGAAGCAACAGGCGGGAAGACCAGCGGGGCAGCGACATTCGTCAAGCAACAAGCAACAAGCGACAAGCAACACTTAGACGATAGTTGTCAGAGTGCTGCATGTCGCTTGTTGCATGTCGCTGGCCGTTAGTCTGTGGAAATCACCGGCCCTTCGCCCTCAACCTTGACCCACTTTCCGCCCATATAGACTTCCTTCACGCGCCGGCGGTACCCGCCGCGATCGCGCCGCCCACGCGGATCCGGGCGCGGCGGTTTTGCCGCTGCCGGAGGAGCGGGCTGTGCGGCGGGCGGCGATCCGCCCGTCCTGGCCTGCAGAGGCGGAGAGCCCCGGCCACGGCCACGCCCTCCGCGACGCCGTCGACGTCGTCGGCCACCCGCTGGGGCGCTGCCCGGCTGCGGCGCGGCGGCCGTGTGGTCAGGCGAAGTGACCTGAGGCAGCACGGGCAGTGCGGCGCTCGTCTGCGGCTTCGGCGCGACGGACCGGCTCGTGACGGGTGGCACCGGTGCCACGCCCCGTCGTCCGCGACCCCGGTGGCGACGGTGCCGGCCGGACGGTGACGCAGGCCCTGTCGGTGCGTCCCCGCCGGCCGTCTGAAACTCCATCGCGTGCCGCTGGGCGATCGACTGGAGGGCCGTCAGATCGACTGGACCCCCGACCTGCGCCAACTCGCGGAAAAACCGTTCGATGCCTGCGGGTGTCGCGACCCACACCACTTGGAAGGTGCCGGTTCCCGTGTTGCGGAGGCTGTGCCAGGCGCCCTGTGGCACGAACACCATCATGCCCGGCAAGACGGTCGTCGCTTGCTGGTCCACCACGGCCCGCCCCTGTCCCTTGTGCACGAACAGGATGCGGTCTGCATGCAGGTGCCGGTGCACCGGAATCTGCACGCCGGGCGACAACGTCTGGGTGCCGGCCGCACACGGGCTGCTCCCGTGTGCCGGATCGATCTTGATGATCACCTCGCCGGCGCACGGCGATCCCAGCTTGAGGACTTCCCCTTCAGGGGGTTGGAGAATACGTTTCATCGATCACCACGTGACACCACAGAACCACAGAGGAGCTGCCACAGAAACACAGAAAAACCTCTTCTCTGTGTCTCTGTGGAATTCTGTGCTTCTGTGGTGTAAGGTCATTTCTTGGGTTCGCAGCTGCCTTTCTGGCAGGGGCAGCAGCCGAACAGCCAGAGCACCTTCATCAACCCGGCGACCCCGATGAGGCCGTAGACCACACGGGACGCGGTCGTCATCTCGCCCAGCACGGTGGCGACCAGGTCGACGTTGAACACCCCGTAGAGCCCCCAGTTGATGGCGCCGAGTGCCACCAGCGCTCCAATGACCTTGCACGCCCCGCAACTCTTCCCACCGGTCATGCCCCACCTCCGTGTTGAGCGACCAGCTCCCTCACCGGTAGTTCTCAAATTGCAACGGGACGCCGAGACGCTTCCCCCTCAAGGCTTGAATCACCACCTGCAAATCGTCGAGCTGCTTGGCCGCCACGCGGACCGCATCCCCCTCGATGCGGGGCTGCACCTTCAGGCCGAGCTCCCGGATGAGCTTCGTGATCTCCTTGGCCTTCTCGGAAGCCAGCCCCTGTTGCAGCGCGGCCTGCCGCTTCATCGTCCCGCTGGGCAGCTGATCCGGATCGCTCCAGGCGAACGCCTGGAGTGCCACACCGCGCTTGGCGAGCTTCGTCTCCACGACGTCGACGACGCTGGTCAGCTGCGCCTGGTGATCGCCCGTCACCTTCAGGATGCCGGCGGCCTCATCGAACGCCACACTGGCACTGCTGCCGCGGAAGTCGAAGCGGGTCGCGATCTCCTTCTGCGCCTGCTGGAGCGCGTTGCGCAGCTCCTGGAGATTGACCTTTGAAACAATGTCAAAACTATGATCGCTCGCCATGGCTAGACGTTGAAGCGGAAGTTCAGGATGTCTCCGTCCTGCACGATGTACTCGCGGCCTTTCAGCTGGGCTTTCCCGGCCGACGCCACCGCCTGCTCGCTGCCCAGCGTGATGAGATCCTGGTAGGTTAGCCGCTCGGCGCGGATGAAGCCGCGCTCGATGTCGGAGTGGATCACCCCGCCCGCTTCGGCGGCCGAGGCGCCCCGCCGGACCGTCCAGGCGCGCACCTCATCCTCGCCGACGGTGAAATACGAGATGAGGCC
The DNA here is from genome assembly GCA_016206585.1 of Candidatus Omnitrophota bacterium. Taxonomy (GTDB): domain Bacteria; phylum Omnitrophota; class Gorgyraeia; order Aquiviventales; family Aquiviventaceae; genus JACQRE01. The sequence goes on from JACQRE010000161.1 coordinate 10,517, forward strand.
CAGCGCCTCGTAGCTGACCCGCGTGAGGCCGTCGATCGCCGACTCGGCGATCCCCAGCTCCTTCAGGAACGCGGCGCGCTCCGCCGGATCGTCCAGCTGCGAGAGCTCCTCTTCGATTTTGGCCGACACCTGCACCACGTGCACCGTCCGGCTGGCCAGATTCTTCTTCACCTGCTCGACCAGCGCATAGTCTTTGACCCGGTCTTCGCCGACGTTGAGGATGAGGATCATGGGCTTGCGCGTCAGGAGCGAGGCGCTGCTGAGCAGCTTCTGGTCCTCGGCGTCGAGCGGCAGGGTGCGCAGCGGCAGGTTGTCGTTCAGATGCGCCTGCAGCCGGGTCAACAGCGCCTGCTCCTTCGAACGGTCCATGCTGCTGCGCCGGTCTTTCTCTTTGGCGATACGCTCCAGCCGTTTTTCCACGAACACCAGATCATTCAGCAGCAGCTCCGCGTGGACCGTCTCGATGTCCCGGAGGGGATCCACCGTTCCCTCTAGATGGAAGACGGTGTCATCGGAAAACGCGCGGACGACGTGTGCCAGCACATCCACCAGAGCCAGCGCTTTGAGCAGGTCCTGATTTTTCGCCGAGTCCTTGGTCAGATCCGGCATCAGGAGGTACTGGATGGTGGCGGGCGTGATCTTGCTTGGATTGTACATGGCCGCCAGGCGCTCGACGCGCGGATCCCGCACCGGGCAGACGCCGGGGATCACTCCGTTGTTGGCTGGCGAGACCGCATGGGCATCCACGCGCGTCAGCAGCCGCAGGAGCGTCTTCTTCCCTGCTTGGGGC
>JACQRE010000163.1 GCA_016206585.1 Candidatus Omnitrophota bacterium
GAGCGAAGTCGAAGGGGCGGCGGGGCGTACGGGTTCCGGTTCAGCGCGTTGCCGACGGCGCGGGCCAGCCCGGCATCGCCGAGCTGCTGCGCGACCCACCGGTAGGAGCGGGTCTGCCCCTTCGGGATCCGGCGGACGACGCGGTAGACGGCGGCTTCAAACGGCGTGGGTGCGCGACGGTGTGTTGGTGACATCGACCCCCCTGATGTTAAAGACGCGAATGGACGGTGTGGCCAGCCGCTCCAGCACCGCTGCAGCGACCTCGGCGCTCACGCGCGCCACGGATGCCACTTCGTCAACCGGGGCGGCCGCCAGGCGCTTCAGCGACCCGAAATGCGCCAGGAGCCGGGAGGCCTTGTGCCGGCCGATGCCCCGGATCTCGTGCAGCACCGAGGCCGAGACGCTCCGCCCGCGGAGCCGCCGGTGGTAGGTGATCGCGAACCGGTGCGCTTCGTCGCGGAGGTGCTGGAGCAGGTGCAGGACCGGCGAGGTGGGCAGCAGCACGATCGGCTCCGGGGTGCTGGGCAGGAAGATGTGCTCAAACCGCTTGGCCAGCCCCATGGCCGGCAGGGCGAGCGACAGCGCGGCCAGCTCCTCGCACGCGGCACTCAGCTGCCCCTTGCCGCCGTCGACCACGATGAGCTCGGGCAGCGGCAACTGCCGGGCGAGGGTGCCGCTGTAGCGCCGCCGGATGATCTCGCGCATCATCCGGTAGTCGTCGATCCCCGGCACCGTCTCGATCCGGAAGCGGCGGTAGTGCGCCTTGTGCGGCTTGCCATCGCTGAAGACGACCATCGAGCCGACGGCGAAGGCGCCGAAGATGTTCGAGACGTCGAACGCCTCGATGCGGCGCGGGACACACGGCAGCTTGAGGGCCGCCTGCAGCTGCTCGAGCGGCCCCGCGGCGAGCGACTTCTCCTTCGCGACGATCACGGAGGTCAGCGCCTGGATTTGATCGCGCAGCCGCGCCGCGTCCTCGAACCGCTGAGCCCTGGCGGCGCGCGCCATGCGCCGCGACAGGTCGGTCAGCAGCTGATCCCGCTCGCCCCGGAGAAACGCCGCGAGGTCGTCGACGATGCGCTGGTAGCCCGGCGCGGTGATGTAGCCAGCACAGGGGGCCAAGCACTGGCCCAGGTGGTACTCCAGGCACGGGCTCTTCGGGAACGTCCGGCACGTCCGCATCGGAAAGACGCGCCGCAAGAACCGGACCGCCTCGTGCATCAGGCTGGCGTCGGTGTACGGCCCGAAATACCTCGCTCCGTCGTTCGCCCGGCGGCGCGTGACCATGAGCCGGGGGAACGGCTCGTGCGTGATCTTCAGCATCGGATACGCCTTGTCGTCGCGGAACGCGACGTTGTAGCGCGGGCGGCACTCTTTGATCAGCTGGGCTTCCAGGAGGAGGGCTTCCGCTTCAGAGGCGGTCAGGCGCACGTCGAGGCCGGCGACGTGGCGCATCATCTGCGCGATGCGCGGGGACAGGGCGGGTGTCCGGCCTGCCTGCGCCGCGGCCCCTCGCTTACCACGAGGCGCGGCAGGCAGGCGGAAGTAGGAGCCGACGCGCTTGCGCAGGCTCACCGCTTTGCCGACGTAGAGGAGCCGGCCCGCGGCGTCCGAGAAGAGATAGACGCCGGGGCGGTCCGGCAGGCGGGCTACTCGCCGGCGGAGCATCGCTGATCGCCGCTGATCAACACGCGGATGTTCGCTGATCATCGGCGGGAATCCGCGTTGCTATCAGCGGTCATCGGCGACCGAAGGGGTCGTGGCTTGGTGACGGAGCCATCGGAAGACGGACGAGAGTTCCTGGACGCCGATCAGCCTGCAGGCGGCGGCGTAGAGCAGGCAGCCCGCGGCGATCACCAGCGGAAGCCCCAGCCAGGGGGGCAGCGCAGCGCCCGCGTGCTGCCAGAGGAGCCGGCAGCCGACGCCCATGAGGAGCGACGCGGCCGTCATGCGCGCCAGCGAACCGCGCACCAGTCCCAAGATCGGCCGGTCCAGCCGCTCCTCCATGCGGCGGAGGAGCCGGTAGCCGTTGATGGTGTTCGTCACCGACGCCGCCAGGGCGAGCCCCATGATGCGCAGCGGCCACATGAGGGCCACGCTCAGGAGGGCGTTGAGCACCATCGCCTCGACGGCGAGCCGGACCGGCGCGCGGGTTTCCCGCAGCGCGTAGAAGGCCCCGGTCAGGCTCTTGCTCAGGGAAAACGCCAGCAGGCCCGGCGCGTAGCACAGCAGCGCCTGGGCGGTCATGACGGTCGCCCCGTGGTCGAACGCGCCCCGTTCGAACAGCCCGCCGATGATCGGAAACGCTAGCACCATCAGGCCGACCGCCGAGGGGATCACCACGAAGCCCACCATGCGGATCACCGACAGCAGCGTGGCGTGGAACGCCGTGAGGTCGCCGTGCGCGGCCTGCTCGGAGAGCAGCGGCAGGCTGGCCTGGGCTGAGGCGGTTCCGAAGACGGCGAGCGGCAGCTGCACCAGCCGGTTCGCGAAGTAGAGTGCCGCCACCGCCCCCTGCCCGACGACCGCCGACAGCGAGGCCAGCGCCGTGTCGACCAGGACGCTGACCTGGTACACCCCCGAGCCTACCATCCGCGGCCCGAGCAGCCGGAGGATCTCTTTGGAGCCCGGATGGCGCCAGCGCCAGGCCCACCGGAACCCCAGCCGGACGGCGACGGGCAGCTGGATCGCCAGCTGGATCGCGCCGCCGATCATGACCCCGACGGTCAGCGCCACGACCCCGGGGTCCGCCCGCGGCACGAACCACAGGCACGCGGCGATCATGGCCATGTTCAGGATCGCGGGGCCGAGCGCCGGGACGGCGAAGTGGCGGAGGCTGTTCAACAGCCCCATGAAGTAGGCCCACAGCCCGACGAGCGTGATGAACGGAAAGAGGATGCGGGTCAGCCGGACGGTGAGCGCGAACTTCTCCGGCTCGGCGGCGAACCCCGGCGCGATGAGACGGACGATGAACGGAGCGCCCAGCGCGCCGGAGAGCCCCAGCGCGCAGAGCAGCACGAGCAGCCGGGTCAAGAGCGCCTGGCTGAGACGCCAGAATTCTCCGGGCTCGCCTTTCGCGCGGTACCAGCTCAACACCGGCACGAAGGCGCTGGTCACCGCCCCTTCCGCGACCAGATCCCGCAGGAGGTTGGGCAGCCGGAAGGCCACGACGAAGGCCTGCGCCTGGGCGGTCGTGCCGAAGAGGCCGGCCAGGAGCAGATCCCGGACGAACCCCAGGATCCGGCTGAGGCCGGTCGCCAGCGCCAGGACCCCCGTCGAGCGGGCGATGCGGCTTGAGGCGCTCATCGGCGTCGAGGAATGGTATTGCAAAGGCTGGGGTTCATGGTAGAATGGGCGCTTCCAAGGAGGCACGGAATGCCAATCAAGCACGCCGCGTTAAAGCAAATCCGGAAGGATCGCAAGCGCCGGGAGCGGAACCAAGCGCTCCGCTCGGAACTGAAGACGGTCACCAAGCGGCTTCTCAGCCTGCTGCACGCGAAGAAGCTCGAGGAGGCCGGCCAGCTGATCCGCGTCGTCGCGAAGAAGTACGACCATGCGGCCTCGCGGCACATCATCCACCGCAACACCGCGGCGCGGTACAAATCCCGCCTCATGCGCCGCCTCAACAGCACCTCTTCAAAGTAACGCTCTCGCGTAACGTTTAACGTGTAACGTGAAACGTAACTCGCAACGACCTCGCGGAACAAGAAGAGTGGCCTTGGTGATTTCCGTTACACGTTAAACGTTCCACGTTACACGACGGTTGGCTCGCCGTTCCGACATATTTCAATGACGAGTTCCTCGATAGCGAGCTCTGCAATGGTCCGGCCGCTTTTCGCATCCACGTCCAGCTGCCAGCACCGCTCCAGCAGTTGCTGGAGCGACTCCAACGGCCGCCGCGCCACCTCCCCCTGCACCCGCTCGACCTGCCATGGCTTCAAGCCCGTCACCTGGGCGATCCGCTCGGTGCCCCACCCCGCGCCGGACAACCGTTTGACTGACACCCATCGCTGGAGCTGCCAGGCAACCAGCCCCAGCAACTCCAGCGGCTCCTTGCCCGCCAGCAGCTGGTCATGCAGCGACGCCAGCGCCCCGCCCGCATCCCGCGTGCCGAGCGCATCGGTGAGCGCGAACGGCTTGGCCGCGATCGTGTTCCGTCCCACAAACCGCTCCGTCGCCACCGAGGCCGCCGCGTGGGAGAGCGCGTGGCGCACGCTCAGCTCCGTTTCCACGAGCAGGACCAGGCACGCGCTCTTCGCGATGACCCCGGCGTGCTGCAGCAGGGCGGCCACGCACGCCTGATCCAGCCGGTGCGCCTGGTCCACGACGACGAGCCGCAAGGAGCTGAGGGCCGGCTGCTGCCGGCACAGCGCGATCAGCTCGGCTCCCCGGACCTGCGCGCCGTCGAGGTGGTGGCGGTCGAGCGGCTGCACGGTGAGCGAGCGTTCGAGGGCTTGGATGCGCTGGAGCTTGCCGGCCCGGTCCGGGCCGAGGAACAGGTGGATCCCGCGCGGAGACATGAGAGGATTGAAAAAATCCCTTCGTGTAACGTGTAACGTGTAACGTTTAACGTGAAACGGAAATCGCCAAATCCATTCTTTTTTCTGCGAGGCTCTTGCGACTTCCGTTACACGTTACACGTTAAACGTTCCACGACATCACGACACCTAGTGTTTACCAGTTCTCGACGGATCTCTCGACGATGCGGCGGGCCAGGTCCGTGATCGCCCGGTCCAGCGCCCGGGCCTCCGACTCGGCGTTCGCCCCGAGCGCGAAGTACGTCGTGTCGCCGACAAAGCGGTCCTCCTGCCACAACAGCGTGTTCGTCGTCTGATCGTAGAACTGGAGGCGGACCGCGAGGTTGAGCCGCCACTCCTCCACCTGCTGCGACGCGCTGTACCGCAGGGCGTCCCGGTGGAAATCGATCAGCTCGCCCTCCAGGCGGCAGTCGGCCCGTTCGGCCTGCGTGGGACGCAGGAGCCCGGTGAACTGGTAGCGGTCGATCACCTCGTTCGTCAGGTCGACTTCCATCTGGTGGCGATAGATGGGGAACCGTTCGTGGCCGCTGGTGAGCTGGGTGACGTCGATCTTGTTGATGAAGGGTTTGACGTAGACCGTTTTGAGGTGGGTGGCGATCCCGGGTCGCGTCGTGTATCCGCACCCCGCAGACCAGAGACAGGAAACCAGAGACAGGACACCGCACACCACGATCGGGGAAAACCGGCGCATGCTGATCTCGAGTCTCAGGTCTCCAGTCTCATGTCTGAGCGTGGTGCTCAGGGGGACTTGACTTGAAGGACTTGGATGCGGGCGGCCGCGTGGGGAGCCCACGAGCTCTGGGGGAACCGCTTCACGACCGATTCGTAGTAGATGAGTGCGGAGGCGGGGTGCCTGCGCCGCTCATAAAACGTCCCCACCTCATACTCGTGCTGGGCGCGCCGCTCCTTGAGGTCCTGCAGGCGGGTCCGGGCCTCCTGGGAGAGCTCGCTCTCGGGGTACTCCCGCAGGAAATGCTCCAGCTCCCGCACCGCGAGGTCGGTCGGCGACTGGTCGTAGCCGGCTTTGAAGGTGCCTTTGAGGCTTGCCTGGGCGATCTGGAACCGCGCGTCGTCCACCAGCGGCGACTCCGGATAGCGGGAGATCACCTGCTCGAAGGCACCGACCGCCGCCTCGAAGTCGTGCAGGGCCAGGTGGGCCAGGCCCAGCTTGTACTGGGCGAGCTGGCCCTGCTCGCTGAAGGGGCCGTCGTCCACGATGGCCTGGAAGATCTCGACCGCCTTGTCGCGCGCCGGAAGGATCGCGACTCCCCCGAGGAGCTTGCGCTTCTTGCCGGCCAGGAAGTAGTTGGCGACCTGATACTCGCGCTCCAGGATCTCATCGAAGCGCTGGGTCGACGGGTAGGTCTGGATCGTCTTGCGGTACTCCTGGAACGCCTTGTAGTAGTCCCCCCGCTCCTCCGCGCACCGGCCGAGGTAGTACTGCGCCTCGGCCGCTTCCCGCGAATCCTTATAGGCCTTCAGCAGCTTCCTGAACTCGGTGCGGGCGCGCTTGAAGTCCTGCCGGTCGAAGAAGGCCGTGGCGAAGGCCAGCTGCTCCTCCGGGGTGTCTTTCACCGCCCCGGTGGGGCCGACCCACCCGGTCTGGGGCGACCAGATCCAGGCCGCAAAGGCGGCCGGGGCCGACGCCAGGCTGAGCAGGACGACGAGGCTGATAAGGAGAAGACGTGAGGGGCGCATCGTCCCCCCACCTGCGCCGGCTCCGCCATCGGCGGAGCCGCGAAGGCAGCGAGCAATGTGATGGGCCAAGATATCGGATTGCTTCATCTTTTGGACTTCGCCACGGCGGCTTCGGCGGAACTTCCTACATCAGCCGCCGTGAGGCGCAAGTGGGGGGATCGACGACAAAACACGATACTACACGGCGGGAGGAAAGTCAAAGCCCGCACGCGCCGGTCGCGTGCGGGCTTGCGCTGAGGGAATCGGAACTACTGATTATTTGGGTCTATTTGGGTCATAGGGAGACGTGTCGCCTATAGTCCAAAGCTGGTACTGCCGTTGCCCGCTTTGGATGGATCCTGCATCATGGGTGTGGTACTCGATATGGTGCACTTCACGCCGGCTCTGGTAGTTTTGCTGCTCGGGAGTCAATGGCACACCACTTCCTCTCGCGCGCTGGATCTCTCCATACAAGGGGTTTTGCCGCGCGGTGTACTGTTCCCCTTCATGCCAGAGCTCGTGGAAATTCGAGTGAAGCGTGTCGGGTGGCCTAGGCGCGGATCCATCGACCGAGTGATCCGGAATGAGGGCGTGACGGTCTGCCCCCGCCTCGTGCGCAGCATCAGTCACAGCACCGCTAAACGTGGCCGCTCCAACCTGTGGTGACGAAGAGACAGCCACGTTGGCAACATTCGAGGCTGCCGTGGACACGGCATTGAACAGCTGCTGGCGGGCGGTGACTTCCCCGCCGGCAGCGGTCGTGAACTGAGAAGTCGCTTGATACGTCTGCTGCTGAGAGAATGAGTCCGGTGACTGAAACGTGCCTGAGGGCCCGGAGAAGCCGCCGTACGGCGTGTCATAGGTGTTGTAGGTGCGATACGAATCATAGCCGGCGCTGTAATCGTCCATCTCCGCCCCGGCCACACCCGATCCCAGCACCAACCCGATCCCCAGGAGCCCCACCGCCAGCGCGTATCGCATCGGAACCTCCCTTGTTATCACGTTGGATGGAGCCAGCAAAAAACCGGACCGCCAATATTCGGCAGCTCGACCAGCTCACCGCTCCTCATCCCCGGCGCGGGTGCGCTGGGTGTGGGTATCTACCCTTTTAGCGGCGCTCGGGGATCGAATCGAAGCGGCTGGTCACATGGTCATAGAACTGCTGCTGGGACGCGGGATCGCCGAAGGGTGAAGATGTGGTGGTCGGGGCGCGATGAGTCGGTTGGGCCGCGTCAGGGTCTACCGCGCTGGGGGCCCGCTGCCGCTCAAGCTCGTTGTGGACCAGCTCATGCTCGATCGGGTTGGGGACCGGGTTCGTGGCGTGGTAGGCCCCGTGCTGCCGCCCC
>JACQRE010000162.1 GCA_016206585.1 Candidatus Omnitrophota bacterium
CTGATGGACCGCGTGCCGGGGCCGAAGTATTCGATGATCTTGTTCGTCCCGCCTTTCGTCGTCAGGAGGCCGCACACCTTCAAGATGACGTCTTTCGGCGAGGTCCATCCGTTGAGCGCGCCGGTCAGGCGCACCCCGATGAGCTTCGGGCATTTCACTTCCCACGGCAAGCCGGACATCACGTCCGCCGCGTCCGCCCCTCCGACGCCGATGGCCAGCATCCCCAAGCCCCCGGCATTGGGCGTGTGCGAGTCGGTGCCGATGATCAGCCCGCCGGGAAACGCGTACTGCTCGAGGAACACCTGGTGGATGATCCCCGCCCCCGGCTCCCAGAACCCCATGCCGTAGCGGGCGGAGGCACTGCGCAGGAAGTCGTACACCTCCCGGTTCGCCTCCAGGGCGTACTTCATGTCGTCGGCGACGCCGACGCGCGCCTGGATGAGGTGGTCGCAGTGGATCGTGGTGGGGACGGCGACGGTGTCGCGCCGGGCCTGCATGAACTGCAGGATCGCCATTTGCGCGGTCGCATCCTGCATCGCGACGCGGTCCGGCTGAAGCGTGAGGTAGCTCGTGCCGCGCTCAAAGGCTTGCGCGGCGAGGTGGCGGACGTGGGAGGCCAGGATCTTTTCGGTGAGTGTTAGAGGCCGGCCGAGCTTTTTGCGGGCGGCGGCGTGCGCAGCGCCCTGCCGTTCATAGAGCCGTGTCATGGCGTCGAGTTCTTCCGGTTGGATCATCGCGGCCTCTCGGGTGCGAACCTTCATTATAGCCCAAGAGGAGGCGGATGACAGCGCACAGGAGGAGGCACACGCCGAAGGCGCAGACGACGGTGGCCCCGGTGGGCAGGTCCCACCAGTACGACGCGCTGATGCCCGCCATGCTCGTGAGCACACCGGCCGCCCAGCCCACCGCCAGCCGCTTGCCGATCGATTTCGCCAGCAGGGCGCCGCACACCGCCGGCACGATCAGGAAGGAGAAGACGAGCAACACGCCCGCCATCTCCACGGAGCTGGTCACGACGAAGCCGAAGGTGGCATAGAAGAGGAAGTCCCACCACCGCACCCGCAGGCCCCGAGCAAATGATGCCTCGGGGTCCTGCGAGATCGCCAGCAGCGGCTTGCGTACCATCCAATGAATCACGCCGATCGCGCCATAGAGCAGTGCCATTTTCAGCACTTCGTGCCACTCTACAAACAGCAAGTGGCCGACGAGCAGCGCCTTCAGTTCTTCCCCGCCATCGGGTGCCCGGCTCAGCACCAGGATCGAGGCGGCCGCCGACACCGCGTACACCACCCCGATGAGCGCCTCCTGCGGCACCACAGGCTTCCGCAGCCGCGTCATCGCGAAGACCGCGGCCCCGAGCAGCGTAAAGACAAGCGCGATCACGTATCCTTCGTTGGAATGCAGCCCGAACCCCCAGAGGAACCCCAGGGTCGCGCCAAACGCGGCGAGCTGTGCGAGTGCCAGGTCTACAAAAATCACCTCACGCTCGATGACATGCAGCCCCAGGTAGGCGTGGATGCCGGTGAGGATGAGGCATGCGACAAACGGCGCAGCCATGAGCGACAGGAACTCGGTCATTCAAGTGTTGCGGCCAACTGTTGGACGTTGTAGTCGATCATCGACTGGTAGTCCTTGCACTCGGGCAATTCTCCGACGTTTTGGCACAGCAACAACACGCGTGCGCCGGTCCGCTTGGCCAGCGATTCGGCCGCGCCTTGCGGAAAATAGGCCGCCCGGACGATTGCGGGGATGTGCCGCTCCGCAATGTACCCTTCCAAGAACTCCACCTGTTTCGGCGTAGGTGGAATGCCGGGTTTCGGCTCCAAATGGTGCTCCATCTGCAAGCCAAGGAAGTGCATCAGATATGGCCAGGCTCGATGGTCCCCAATCAGCTCTCGACCCCGATAGGGTGTGAGCCGGCTACGCCACTCGGGAATCTTCTGGTCCAACCGGTCGAGGAACGCCTTGAGGTTCTGCTGGTACGCCTCCTCGTGGTCCGGATCAATGGCGCACAGCTTATCGCAGATCGTCTGCGCCATCCGCTTGCCGTTCTCCGGATCCGTCCAATAGTGCGGGTTGCCGTAGAGATGGATGTCCCCTTGCGCGCGGCTCACCGGCCCTTGAGGCACCTCCAGCAATTCGATTCCTTGGGAGAGTGCCAGCTCGCCCTCCTGACCCGGGAACACCTTGGTATTACCGGCCGCGTCGAGCAGCGGTCCGCGCCAAAGCTCCAGATCAAGCCCTCCATGAACGAACAGCGCCGCCTTCTTCACTTTGACCACATCGCTGGGTTTGGGCTCGATGAAGTGCGGGTTGAACTTCGGCGAGGCGATGGAGAAGACCTCGACGCCGTCGCCTCCGATCGTCTTCACGAGGTCGGCGAACGTCGAAAGCGTCGCCACCACCTTGATCGGTTTTGCGTGCGCTGACACGGCAGGGCCGAGCAAGACGATCCCGGCCGCTGCGAGGTATCGCAGAATGGCTGTCATCAGATTGACCCTCGTTGGATTACTGGAGCTGGTGTTGGTGCACGCCAATGGCGACTGTGCCCTGGAGGAAGACCGCGTTGTCGTTGCCGCCCAAGGCGAAGTCGGTGTGCCGGTACTGGAGCCGCCACCGGGCGAACTCACTCTGGTAGAACGTCAGGTAGCCGCCGAAGGCGACATCGCTGTCCCGGACAAGCGTCGCGGGGTTGATATCGACCGGCTCCACGTAGTCGAACCGCCCGCCGATCCCGAACCGCGGGCTGAGCCGGAAGTCCACGAGCGAGTAGAACCCCCAAGGGTTGTTCTCGAAGAGCGTGTCCACCGGCCCGTCAACCGTCTCCTGGGTGCTGACGGCTTCGTCGCGATCCTGGAGGTAGATCTCGTTCTGCCACTTGAGCTTGTTCGTGGGGGTGACGTAGTGGACCAGCGTGGCGTCGAGCCCCAGCGCCTGCACCTCCAGGTCCGCGTCGTCGTCCTTCGAGCCCGTCAGGTAGGTGGTCCCCAGCTCCAGGTTCGAGGAGTCCGAGATGTCCCAGAAGTTCTTCAACCTGGCGTAGTACGATGGCCGCCGGCGCACTGCACCGAACAACGTGCCGCCTTCGCCGATACCCCCCTCCATGACGCCGCTGATGAGCTCATGCGTCACTGTCGTCCACGGAACCGGCAGGAACCCAGAGAGCTCGACCCCGGTGCGGGAGAGCCCCTCAGCCCCCAGGTACTGGGCAACCACCAGCGGCTCATCGACGGTATCTAGCGAGTCGCGGTGGAGGGGGCTGGCCTTGCCGATCTTCGGCCGCAGCCGTCCGATGCGAGCCTTCACCTCACCCGGCAGACCCCAGTGGGTGATGTACGCCTCCTCCAGGCTGGCCGCTTCGAAGTCCGAGAACGTCGCGGTGACGTCCAGCCGCGAGTACGGGTCGATCGGATGGCCGAAGACCAGTTCCATTTCGCGGGCGCTGAGCTTGTCATTGCCTTCGCCGTCCGCGGAGCTCTCGGAGAGCTGGCCGACGATATCCGCGAGCACGCCGATCTCCGGATTGAAGGCGGACAGGTTGCCGCCGGCGGCGGGACTCCGCGAGAGGCCCACGGCAGCACCAGGCGCTGGTTGAGGCGTTGAGGCGGTTTGCGAGCGTTCGAGGTCGGCGATGCGCGCCGCCTGCACTTGAACAGTCGAGCTCAACTGCTGAACGGTGGCCGTCAGCTGCTGGACGCTCTGCCGCAGCGTCGAGAGCTCGTCAGCTACCGGATCGGCCCATGCGGGCTGAGCCACAATGAGGCACAGCAAGACACGAACGAGATGAGATCGCATAGCATCCTCCTAAGCGGTGGTGTGAGCGGACCGACGAACGAGCTTAGGAGAGGACGGGGGGCGCGCGGGGACTGGCTGAACTGAGGACCGCCGACGCATGGAACGCGGGGCTGGGCGTGAGCGCCCAGCATACCACCGGCATCGGGAGGGCGTGCCGGATCGCGGCTGACGGCGGGGTGGCGGAGAAGGTCTCTTGGACTTTACACACCCGGCACGACTGCGCCGGGTGCGAGGCCGAGGCGTTATGGCTGTGGCGGTGCGGCAACCCAACCGCCAGGAGGACGGCGGCGGTGCCGAGAGCCAGCACCGGGGCAAGCAGACGTCGCATGGATCGCGAATCGCTCATGGGAGAGGAGACAGTATAGCCCGCGACGGCCGCCTGTCAATGGTTACACGCCGGCGACCATCACGAACAGGGCGGTGAGCAGAATCGCCAGGCCGGTGAGCGCGTGCGCGTAGCGCTCCATCCACGGCGCGCTGATCAGCCGCACGCCGGCGTAGCTCAGACAGCTCTGCCCCACCACCATCGCCACGGTCACGACGGAGAACATGCCTCCGATGGCCCACACCGTCGGCATGCCGCGTTCCGAGGCGACGAACATGAGCGGGATGAGCGGCTCGCACGGGCCGAAGACCATGATGGCGAAGAGCATCCACATGCGCCGCACCGCATAGACCTTGACCGCCTCCTCGACTGAGATGTGCGGGTGATGGTGCTGGGCGTGCTTCAGCCCCCAGAGGATGTACGCGACCCCGAACCCGATGAGCAGCCACACCCCCAGGCTTCCGCGCCACGCCTCGATTCCCTTGAAGTGGTGGATCGCCAGGCCGGCCCACAGCCCGATGAAGCCGAGCAGCAGCGAGGAAGCGACGTGGCCGATCCCGGCGAACAGCGCGACCCATCCCAGCTTCGCCATGCTCCAACGGGAGGATTTCGCCAGCGCGACGAAGGGCAGCCAGTGGTCCGGCGCGAGCGAATGAAAAAACGCCACCGAGACCGCCGAAACGACTAACGCTCCCATCACATGAGTCCTTTCCGACCTGACCAGAGGAAACCATCATATCGTGAAACAGGTATATAATACAGAGGATGCGACGGCGCGGAGTGCTCATCACGGTCTTCGTCGTCTGCTGGACGCTCGTCTTCGGCTACGAGACGCTGCGGGCTCACTATCTCAGCCCCCTCCTCAAGCGTCCGCTGCCGAAGCTGCCCCTGCTCTTCCCGCCAGCCGGGTGGATCATGTTCTACAATGTGGACCGCACCTACGGCTTCGCCGAGGTCTATGCCGTCCGGGGCGGCCAGGCCACGTTCATCGATCCGCACCGCATCTTCAGCACGCGCGCCATCGGCTACGACAACATCCACCGCAACGTACTCGTCGGGGTCCTGGAGGGAGACCGCGCCCCCGCCTTCTGCCGCTACCTGCGGCGGAAGTTCCCCCAGGAGGACGGGTTCCTCGTCGTGTACGCGAACTATCCCGACCTCATCGCCGCGCCGGAGCGGATCACGCGCCAGATCGCGTATCGCTGCCCGTAGGAGTGACGAGTGACCAGTGATGAGTGAGTCATATCCGCAACAAATCACTCGCCACTCGTCACTCATCACTCGCATGTGGTATCGGGCGTTTCTCGAGCGGCGCCATCGCTCAGCCTCGGGCTCTTCCGCCTGGCGGTCGCCTGGACCGTCGGCTGCCACATGCTCCCGTCCTTCCTCCAGATGGAGGACAACTACCTCTCGACCGCCTTCAAGACCCAGAACGCCTGGTTCTTCCCGATCTGGATCCTCCGGCTGGTCGAGCGCAGCCCCGACGCCGTCGTGTGGGCATTCACGGGCCTGTTCGTCCTCTCGCTCACCGTCTTCACCTTCGGCTTCTACTCGCAGATCAGCTGCATCCTGATGACCCTCTCGTGCTACTACTTCTATGCGCTGAACAACTACCACATCGGCACGCTCAGCTTCGACATCCTCCTGGTCACGCTGGTCCTCATGTGCGTGACGAACTTCCACGGCGACTTCCTCTCATTCGACAGCCTGCGCCGGGGCAAGCCGAACACCTACAAGCGCCTGCGGCCCTTTTTCCTCCAGCGGCTGCTGCAGCTGCAGGTCGTGTGGACGTTCTGGGGGACGGCGCTGAGCAAGATCACGGCCGGCGGCAACTGGCTCACCGACAACCCGTACTACCACCTGATGCGCTATCCGTCCATCGGGGTCGTCCGCCACTTCCCGCTGCGCGAGTGGCTGGGCGCGCACCCAGGCGTATGCTACGGGCTCGGGGTGGTGCTGCTCCTGTTCGAGCTAGCACTGCCGTGCCTGTGGTTCATCCCCCGCACGCGCGCGGCCGCCGTCGCGCTGGGCATCGCGTTCCAGGTCATGCTCTGGGCCACACTGCACGTGCCGACGATCTTCCTGTTCCTCTTCCCGCCGATGATGCTGCTCTTCATCCCGCCGGAGGCGCTCGTGGAGTGGATCGACCGGCGGCAGCACATCAGCGCGGAGCGCGGGCGGGCGATGCTCTTGTATGACGGCCGGTGCGGGTTCTGCCTGGAGAGTGTCCGGCGGCTGCGGATCCTCGATCTCTTTGGATGGGTGGATCCGCTCGACTTCCACACGCAGCCGGATTTGGCCCGGCTCAACCCGGTGCTGACGCCGGAGCGCTGCCGCAGCGAGATGCTGCTGCTGGAGCCCAATGGCCGGCTCTCGGGAGGGTTTCAGGCGTTCGCCCGGATGACGCTCAGGCTGCCGCTGCTGATGTGGCTGGCCCCGCTCGTGCACCTGCCGGGGGCCAACTGGGTGGGCACGCGCGTCTACCGCTGGATCGCAGCACACCGCTACCTGCTGCACCGCAACCCGACCTGCCAGACCAACCAGTGCGCGCTGCCAGGAAGCCACAGTGAGCCGTCGAATAACTAGCGGGACTCTTCGAAGATCTGGTCTTGGAAGGTGTAGAGTGTTGCGCGCTCCCAGGCGTCCGGAGGCAGCCCGGCCTTCTGGCTGGCAAGCTCCCTGAGGAACTCCACCCGCGTCCAGCCGGTTTCCTCCCACACCTGCGGCAGAAACACCCCGCGACGGCCCTGGGACTCCAGGATCACGCCATCGCGGCCCGCCACAAGCTCTTTCGGATCGCTCAACTTGACCGGCGGCGTCAGCACGGAGACCTCCACGTGCAGCTCCGGCAGCTCCCCGGCCGTGACCGGCTGAAAGCGGGAATCGCGCAGCGCGGCATCCAACGCGACCTTCGGCAGGGCGCTGGCCAGCGGCTCATCCGTTTCGATGCGGCCGATGCAGCCGCGCAGCCGCCCCTGCTTGCGGAGCGTCACGAAGAGGCCGCTGGCTTTGGAGAGCTCCGCGAAACCGTCTAACCCTAAAGGGACAATCCGGTTCTTGTACCGCTCCGGCTGAAAGCGCATGTCCAGCGTCAGGCGGGCCCCCTTGACCAGCGCGGCACCCGCCTTCGGGGAGATGCGGCCGGCCGGCGTGACATCCGCCTGGTCAAACATCGCGAGGGCGGCATAGCCCACCACGTTGGAGGGGTTGCCGGCGGTGTCGCCGGAGTTGGCGTAGGAGAGCAGCTCGCGCCTGGGGTAGCCCAGCTTGGCGGCCAGCAGCAGGCTGGTCACGATCGGCCCGCGGCCGCACGCTTCCATCTCCCCCCGCTGAAAGAGCCGGTAGACCGCCTGGGGCGTTTCGAACAGGATCGCGTTGACCGTCCCCTCGTCGATCGTTTCCGCCTCGCTGTAGGGATGGTAATGCGAGAGGTCGGTGCTGAACACAAAGAGGTAGTCGCCTGTCCTGGCCAGTCCGGCCAGCGCCTCCGCCAGCCGCTCGGCATCCTCCAGGCGCGCGCTGCCCATCAGGATCGGCACCACCCTGGGCCGCTCGAGCGCTACCTGAAGGAACGGTAACTGGACCTCCACGGAGTGCTCGTCGCTCTCGTGGACTTCCTCCTGATGGGTGATCCCGGGGTAGGTCTGGAGGACCGCGACGGCCTCCGGATGGATGGGCAGCTCCCCCAGCGGCGTCTCATAGGCCTCCCGGATCTCCACGGAGGAGCCCTCAAACTGGACGCGGTGGGTAAAACCGACGACCACCACCCCATCGTAGGTGTGGCCGTGCAGGTGGCGGTAGCCGCTGGCGGCGATGACCGCGGAGTACTGGTAGCCGGCATGGGGGACGATCAGCATGCGGGGCTTCTGGGTGACGGCCGGCTCAGACTGGCGGTCGAGGTAGTACCGGACCACGTCATCCAGCTCGGCGCGCTCCTCCGGGTAGAACTTGCCCGCCACCTTGGCGGTTCGGGGTTCCGCCAAGGCGGAGCCGGCAGCCAGCAGGAGTGCCAGGAGGGATCCGGCGGCGATCCGAAGCGTGAGGCCGAAGCGGTTCATCAAGTGGTTATTGTACCACGTCACCACGTCACAAGGTCATCCGGACGGCCGTGATTGAATTGCCATTGACAGGATCGGGAGTTTCGGGTATCTTAGCGGGTGTTTAGAGTCTAGCATGGGGTCCCTTGGGGGTCAGCTACCAAGCGGGTTTCGTGCTTCGAGCGCTGCAACGACTTGTAAACCTTGTGGTTATGAAGCGCAGCGCGGATTGAGGTACCAAGTATTAACGTACGTGCAGTAGCCAGTTGTTCAGTGTGGCCAATCGAGATTGACGACGAGCTTGTAGGGAAGCCGCAAGGCAACCGACCAGGTTGTCTGGCGGCTTTTGTTGTTTGTGCAGCGAGAAGGGGGGTGTGAGTCGCATGGCAAAAGGTATCGTGAAGTGGTTCAGCGACCAGAAGGGGTACGGGTTCATTACCCCGGATGACGGGTCGAAGGACGTGTTCGTCCACTACTCCGCTATCCAAGGTGATGGCTTCAAGTCGCTTAAGGAAGGTCAAGCGGTGGAGTTCGAAATCACCCAAGGTCCCAAGGGACCCCAGGCCTCCAACGTCAATAAAGCGTGACGTGTACTGACGCCCACTGCTCACGCGGTTCGGTTGAGCAATCCTAGCGCGCGCAGCGGATCGGCGAGTGCCAGACGAATGTCGAGCTGATCGGCAAAGCGCAGCGGGACCTTGACGTGGGGGCCGTCGATGAAGACGCTGCCGCGCCGCATCAGCCAGGTTACCCGAACACGGGCTGATGGAGACAGGACCCCGCCGGTCAATCGGGGGCGGGAGAGCCGCCCCCGGTAGAGCTCCCGCGGACGGTATTGAAACACCTTGCGATTCCAGGGCAGGCGGACCCCGCCGGCGGCCAGCACCGCACTGCTCGAGCCGGCGGCCGTCGACACCCACAGCCCGGAGCTCTTCTGCGTCTCTTCCCTGCCTCCAATCCTCAGGCGATAGCGGCTCATCGTGGCGGGATCGTCATGGACCACCAGGACGTCGTTGAGCGCCCGGTGGGCCAGCCTGGTCCCGTTGAGGCGCGCGTCGAGCCGGTAGAGCCGCAGCTCGGGGAGATGCCCGGCCAGCGCGTGCCGGCACAGCGCGGCGAAGGTGCGGGCGGTGGCCGCGCAGAAGACCGCTTCGCTGCGGGATGGATCGGAGTTGACGCCCAGGATCGGGGTGCGGCTGACGCTGCGGGCCGCCTGCAGGAACGTGCCGTCGCCCCCCACCGACACCACGAGATCGTACCGGCGGGTCACCTTGAGATCGGCGCGGTACGCCAGCTCGAACTCGACCGGGAGGTGCCGCAGCACGTGCACGACCGCCTCGATCGCCTCCTCGTGCACCTCGTGCGCCCGCTGCATGTCCCGGACGTCCGGATGGCGATGGTGGAGCAGGCGCAGCAGGTGCGGATCCTGCTGTTCCTGCAGATACTGCTGGTAGGCGTCCTTCTTGTAGACGACGAGGATCCGTGGCGTGTGTTTCATGTGTAGCGTTCAGCCGATGGCTCAGAATCTCACGATCCAGTTGATGAACCGGGATGATGACTCGCGCCGCAACCGCCGGAACTGCCAGGCGGCCGCCATCATCCCAAGCCCGAACAGGATGAAGAGGCCCGCGATCATGGCGATGAGGATCTGGGGGTAGAAGAGGATGAGCAGGCCGAGGATGACAAAGGCGAGTCCGGTGAACATGGCATACCCTCCTATGATAACCCTTCGCGCTGGGCGCGCAGCCGCAGCTTGGCGTCGGCGATGCGCTTGCGGATCCGCAGCGACTTCGGGGTCACTTCCAGCAGTTCGTCCGGCCCGATGTACTCCAGCGCCAGCTCCAGGGTCAGCTCGCGCGGCGTCGTCAACGACTCGGTACCCTCTTCCCCTTTGGAGCGAACGTTGGTCAGTTTCTTCTGCTTGCAGATGTTCAGTTCCACATCCTGGTCCCGGCTGGCCTGGCCCACGACCATGCCTGCATAGACCGCCACGGCAGGCCCGATGAATAGCTCGCCGCGCTCTTGCGCGTTCAGGAGCGCGTAGGAGCTGCTCAGGCCGCTCTCGGTCGCCACGAGCGAGCCGTGCGGTTCAGGAGGCGGCAGGTCGACCACCACCGGCTCATAGGCGTCGAAGACGTGGTGGATGATCGCCGTTCCGCGCGTCTTCTTCATCAGAGCGCTTTTCAGCCCCAAGAGTCCGCGCGTCGTGATGAGGTAGTCCAGGTGGAGCTCCCCGGTGGGGGTTTGCGCCATCTCTTTGAGCTCGGCGCGCCGCTGGCCCAGCTCCTCGATGACCGTCCCCTGGTACTCCGCCGGCACGTCGATCGAGAGCATCTCGTACGGCTCCGCCTTCTCCCCGTCGATCTCCTTATAGACCACCTCCGGCTGGGACACCTCCAACTCGTAGCCTTCCCGGCGCATCGTCTCGATCAAGATGGCCAGGTGCAGCTCCCCGCGGCCGGAGACGAGGAAGGTGTCGGCGCTGGCGGTGTCGGCCACGCGCAGGGCGACGTTGGTCTCGAGCTCCTTCTGGAGCCGCTCCCGCAGCACGCGGGAGGTGACGTACTTGCCCTCGCGGCCGGAGAACGGGCTCTTGTTCACGGCGAAGGTCATCCGCAGCGTCGGCTCCTCGATCACCATGGCGGGCAGCGCGGCCGGGCGCTCCGGGTCGGTGATCGTATCGCCGATCCCGATCTCCTCGAAGCCCGCGACCGCCACGATCTCGCCAGACGCCGCCGATTCGATCTCCAGCCGCTCGAGCCCCTGGTACGCCAGGATGGCCATCGCGGTGCTGGCCTGCCGGGTGCCGTCCACGGCCAGCCGCATGACGGGCTGGCCCCGGCGCAGCGAGCCGGCGTGGATCTTGCCGATCCCCATCTTGCCCTTGAAGGTGTCGTAGGCCAGGGCGAGCACCAGCAGCTGCAGCGGCTCATCCGGCAGGACGGTGGGTGCCGGGATGCGCGAGACGATGGTCTCAAAGAGCGGCACGATGTCGGCGCCCGGCTGGTGGATGTCGAGCGTCGCGGTGCCCTGGGTGGCCGAGGTGTAGACGATGGGGAAATCGAGCTGGGCGGAGGAGGCGCTGTGATCGACGAACAGGTCGATCGTCCGATTGACCACGTCGTCGATCTGGGCGTCCTGCCGGTCGATCTTGTTGACCACCACGATCAGCGGCAGCCCCAGGCCGATCGCCTTGCGCAGGACGAACTTCGTCTGCGGCATCGGGCCCTCCTTCGCATCGACGAGCAGGAGCGCGCCGTCCACCATCCGCAGCGTCCGCTCCACCTCCCCGCCGAAATCCGCGTGGCCCGGCGTGTCCACCAGGTTGATCTTGTAGTCGCCGTAGCGGAGGCTCGCATTCTTCGCGCGGATGGTGATCCCCTTCTCGCGCTCCAGGTCCATCGAGTCCATGATGAGCCCGCCGGCGGCCTCGGCGGGACGCACGGCCTTGGTGTGGCGCAGCATGGCATCGACCAGGGTGGTCTTCCCATGGTCGACATGGGCGATGATGGCAATATTCCGGAGGTGTTTGTGGATCATGCGGGAGATGGAACGGGAAGGCCGGCTACAGGATTACTCTTGAATCGTCACTTGCGTCATCTTGACGTCGGTGAGCGGCCGATCCTGGGCGTTGCGCGGCATCGCCACGATCTGGTCCACCACCGACTGCCCCTCGAGGACGCGGCCGAAGACGGTGTGCTTGCCGTCGAGCCACGGCGTGGGCGCGAGCGTGATGAAGAACTGGCTGCCGTTCGTGTTGGGGCCCGCGTTGGCCATCGAGACCACCCCCGGCCCATCGTGGTGAAGGTCCGGAGAGAACTCATCGGCGAAGGTGTAGCCCGGCCCGCCTCTGCCGGTGCCGGTGGGATCGCCGGTCTGGACCATGAAGTCGGGGATGACGCGATGGAAGATGATGCCGTTATAGAAACCCTGCGTGGCCAGCTTCACGAAGTTGGCCACCGTCTTCGGCGCCTTGTCCTGGTAGAGCTCAATGACGATCCGGCCCTTGGAGGTGTCGATGACCGCTTTCGGCCGCCCGGCTGCGCCCGCAGAGGCCATCACCAGGCACAATCCTGCGACGACCCCGACCGCCATGCTCCCTGTCCGCATCGCTCAGCTCCTTGGTTGCGTGCCGTGGTGCGTGATCTCATGGAAAGCCTTATTCTAGTCGAGTGGCGGGGGCTGGCGCAACGACTTCTTCTCCGCGCGCCGATGCTTGAAGGCCAGCAGCTTCTCCTTGGCGCGCTTGGAGCGCTTGCGCTTCTGCCGGCGGATCTTGGCGATGCGCTGCGCTTCGGCGCTGAGCGCACCCAGCCGCCTGGCTTCGAGCCGCAGCAGCAACTGGCGGCGCGCCAGGAACCGGTTCATCGCCTGGGAGCGCTCCTGCTGGCAGCGCACCTCAAGGCCGCTGGGCAGATGGCGCAGCACGACGCAGGTGGAGACTGTGTTCACGTTCTGGCCGCCGGGTCCGCCGGAGCGGACGAACCGTTCTTCGAGATCGCGCTCCTCAACGCCCAGCTTGCGCATCAGCGTCTTAAGTTCATGTTGTTTTCGCGCTGAAACGGGAAATGGCAGCATGGTATTGATGTGTTGCTTGTCGCTTGTTGCTTGTCGCTGACTGCTGGTCTTTAAAATCTCACCTGGACGCCGCCCATCACCGCCTGTTCCTCGGCATCCTGGCGCAGGCGAAGGAACAGCTTGGCATCCGGCAGCACGTCCCGGGTAAACGTCACCGTCAGGCCCAACGGCTCGTGACGGCGCGTGATCAGGGCGACGGCCACGCGATCGCGGCGCGCCGACGAGAACGTCCCCTCGAACCGGATCGCCTGGACGCGGCCATCCGCATAGGGCACCTCAAAGCTGACCGACCGGTCGCGGTTCAGCTTCCAGGCTCCGAACAGCGTGACGCGCTGCCGCCTGCTCGTGCCGCGCTCCAGGCCCATACCCACCTGATACACCAGCCGGCCCTCTCGAGCAAACAGCGACGGGCTCTGGAGTGCCGCGCGAAACTCGAAGGCCGAGCGGGTCGATCCGGCTAGCCGGTAGACGATCCGATCGGCCCCCGTCACATCCCATGCGCCGTCGAAGCGCAGCAACCGCTCTGCGCGGTCTCCGGCACCCCGCTGGGCGCGGTAGCGCAGCTCATGGTGCGGGCCGATCTCCCAGCCGCCGGAGAGTGTCAGCCGATCCTCCACGCCATCCGCCCGCTCCACCAGAAACGTGAGCCGGTTGCGCGCATCCGCCTGCCAGCGTCCGGAGAGTGAGAGCTCCTGTGCAGTGCGCAGGCGGGTGCGGTCCACCTGCCGGAAGCCAAAGACCAGCGTGTGCGCGTCGGCCCTGGTAATGGCTCCGCGCAGAGAGACCGTGCGGCTGGCGAACCGCTCATCCGTCTCGCGCAGCGTGTACGTGAGCTCCCGGCCCTTGGTGAGCTTCCAGCGGCCCTCCAGACTGCTCATGCGGCGCCAGAGGCCATCCGGGGAAACCGCCGGAGGCAGTCGGCGATGGGGCGGCCGGCTGCGGGAGCCCAGCACACTCATGATTCGTCACCACCCCGCTTGATCAACTGCACGTCGCCGGTCAGCAGCTGCAGCGGGTTGCGGGAGCGCTGCACCGCGCCCCGTTGCCCGATCAGCACCACGCGGATCTGGCCGTCTCCATCCTCAAAGTAGAGGTAGTGGACCTCTCCGTTCACCACCACATTCACCAGCCGCCCGTAGGTTTCAGGAATCTTGAACGGGTTGCCGCGCACATTCTCCAGCTCACGCTCCTGCAGTTTCAACTCTTCTTTCGGCTCCTCGCTGTGCGCCGCCGCGGCCACCATCAGACCCAGCACCACGCCCGCCAGGATACGCTTCATGCGACAGTCCCCCCTTGTTGCGACAGTGCGACTGAGGAATCACTCGGTGAGAATTTCAATGGCGGAGTCGAGATTGACGATCGCGATCTCGATCGCTTCCGCTTCGGGGCTGCGCTTGGCCCGTTCGTCCTTCGCGAGCACCCGGAGCCGGGCCAGGACGGTTTTCAGCTCTTCCCCGATCTGCCGGGCGGATTCGTTCCTCATGGCCCGTTCATTATACCAGAGAGGGGAAAGCAAAACGGCACCCTAAAGGGTGCCGTCTCACTCTCCAACCTGACGCGGGTTAGTTCGCGTGCGCGTGGCGCACCGGCCGGCGGATGGTCTGCCGTCCGTTGCGGTGCCCGACACGCTCCGCAAACCATTCGGTGGCTGCGTCGCGGACGCGGGCCGCGCGGGTCGTCAGCGCCCGACCGGTCTGCCCGAGGCGTCGCAATGCAGCCCGCTTCAGATTGCGAGCCCTCATGACCAGCCGCTTTCTCGTGACCTGACCCGATGCGGGCGCGTAGAGCAACGCGATGACGCTGCCCACCGCGGCCCCCAGCGCGAAGATCCCCGCGGTCCGAAGTGCCCCACCCCGACGACGAATCTCCTTCATCCCACGACCCTCCTTCAACGACTCTTCCCGTTACGGTGCTGCGGGCGGGGTTCCGCCCCCGCCCGGTGTCCCAACCGCCGTTCCACAGCCTGCTGCACGTAGTCTCGAACCATGGAGAAGCGCTCCAGCATCTCCGACGCGAGCTCGCAGGCGCGGAGGACCAGCCCTGCCACCTGCTGGGATGCCGCATCGGCCCGCGTGAACAGCCGCCGCACGTGGCGGCTTGAGCGCCGCAGCTCCGCGAGCACCTGGCCGGCATCGGGCAGCAGCGCATTGAGCCGCCGTAGGGTCGCGTGAAGCTGTACCGCGGTCACGATCACGGTGATGGTGATGGCGACCAGGCAGATGGCGGCGAGTGCCAGGAGGAGCTGAACCAGCACGGGGTCAATCATGGAAGGCGTCGAACGACCATCGGACACTCTTTCGGTAGCTCAGCCGTCCCGCGTTGGGACCTGAAGCTTTGCGTCGCCGGATTGCTCCGGTTTTGCCGTTGTCGAGAATGTCGAAGAGCCGCTACGAACCGTTAATTGTTTTTAAGTCTACCTGAGCGGTTTCGGCAACGTCAAGGCGAACAGAAAAAATACTGCGGGCGGGCGACGGGGTGGCCTCCGGTAGCGTCCTCGGGGAGCCCTCCTTCGGCGTCCCTCTCGGACGCTCCCGTCGGCTCCCCGTCGCGGGCCCCAGGCCAGTCTGGATCCAAGGAGCCTCCTGCTAGGGGTAAGAGGAAGGCGAGCAGGACCTACGACTATCCGCGTTCTTCGGGGGGTTTGATGTGGCGGAAGGCGCGGTAGAGGAGGAGGTCATAGGCGATCTTCAGGCCCGGGCCCACCACGAGGGGAGCGGAGAGCGAGAGGGTGCGCATGAGCGCGCCCGCGGCGGCGGGGGCGATCGCCCAGGCCACGCTGCGCGTCAGGTTGGTGAGGCCGGCCGCGCGCAGGCGCTCCGACTCATCGACCACGGCGACGATGTAGGACTGGCGCGTGGGGACGTCCATCTCCACGAGCGACTCGCGCACGAGGAAGAGCGCGATGGCGATGGGCAGGTTCGGCGCGAAGGGGACGGTCATCAGCAGCAGGCTGGAAGGCAGGTGCGTGAACACCATCGTGTTCACCAACCCGATCCGCCGGGCCAGCCACGCGGCCCCGAGGTGGGAGAACCCGTTGAGGATGCGCACGATGAAGAAGAGCGGGCCGAGCAGCCCTTCGTTCACGCCGAACCGGCGGAAGAACCAGTAGCCGAGGAGTGCTGTGGTGAGGAAGCCCCCGCCCAGGCTGTCGAGCCCGGAGAGCGCCGCGAACCGGATCACCAGCGGACGGCTCGCCGGCGAGAGCCGCCGGATCGGCTCGCGCGCCGTCAGCTCCACGGCCCGGGAGAGCCGGATGGCGCACGCGACCGCCGTGAGGCACAAGATGCTGTACAGCACCCATGCGCCCTGGTAGGAGGCAAGCGGATCGAGGCCGCCGCGCGCACGGAAAAGCGCCGGCAGCCCGCCGAGCAGCGAGCCGACCGCGTGACCCGCATCCACGGTCAGGTTGTACCAGGCAAAGACGCCGGTGCGCTGCGCGGCCCCGGTGATCTGCGGCAGCATCGCCTGTTCGACCGTCAGGCCCGCCCCGCGGTCCCGACCCATGCCGTTGACCATGCCCAGGAGTGCCGCGGCCAGGAGGACTCCCGGCCCATCGCTGAGCGCAAACGCGGCTCCGCCGGCCGCCATGAGCCCCCCGAGCAGCACGAGCGTGGCGCGCCGTCCCCAATGGTCCGCCACGAACGTGACCGCCGCCGTGCCGAACGCGCAGCCGGCCAACCCGAGCGAGGTGGCCAGCCCGATCATCCAGGCGTTCAGCCCGAGGGTTACCAGGTGCAGGGCGAGCATGATGCCCGAGATCCCGACCGCGCAGGCGCGCAGGCCGGCCGACGCATAGATGAGCGCCTGATCGGTCGTCGGGTGGTTCACGGCTGAGACGGCTGGGCTGGCTGGGGCGCGGACGGTTCGGGGACGTAGCGTTGGAGGGCGCGATGGAGGAGCTGCCCGAGCGGATCGGCTTCTTGGGGGGTGGCCGGCGGCTCCGCGCCCTCCGGAGGAGATGCGTCCCCGCGGCGCTGCTCCAACAGCGCTCCGAGCACGTCAACGACCTTGTTCATGATGACCCGGGAGGCGACGTAGTTGAGATCGGGAATCACCGCGATGTGCGCGCCCTGCCCCTGGATCGTCACGGGAATCTCCAGCTCACCCGACGCGTTGGTCAGCCGCTGCAGCTCGTTGACGCTCTGGATGACCGCGGCGGAGAAGGTGGGATCGACGCGCAGGACGCCCTGCACATGCGTGGAGCCCGCGAGCCCCACCGTGCCGGAGCCGGCCAGACCCACGGTGTCGGTGCGGACATCGAACCGGTCGAGCTGCAGCAGGCCGCCCTGAATCCGCACCGGCAGGTCAATGGGAGCGAGGACCGTCTCGTTGGCGGCGAGCTTGGCGCGATACTCCGGGGGCAGACGGCTCTCGAGCCGCTCGACCAGCCCCGGCAGCATCGAGAGCCGGGTGAACACCTCCCGCAGGATGTTGAGGTTGGCGATCTTGCCGTCATCGAGCCGCACTGTGCCGGAGGCCGACAGCGACGGAAGCCACTGTGCCGGATCGAGGGTGGGAAGCGCGCCCTGTGCGGTCAGCGTCAGCCGCCCCTGGAAGTGCGGGGCGTCTGCCGTGGAGGCAGGCAGCAGCGGCTCGAGCGGCAGGCGGTCAATGGCCAGCGAGAGCCGCTCGACGGATCCGCTGCGCGCGCCATCCCTCGATGACGCTCGGGATCGGTCCGGCAGCACGAGCTGCCCGCTGGCGCGCACGTTCGGCTGCTGGCCGGCCACCGCTCCGCTCACTTCGACCTGCATCGGCCGGCCCGGAGCGATGTGGGTGATCGACACGTCGAGCGAGCGCACCCAGAGGTCGGTCGGCGGCGAAACCATGGCATCGATCCAGTGCAGCGACCCACCGATCACGCGCACCTCATCGACTTGAAACGACACCGCGCCAGCGCCCGGCGACCCGGGGCCGGACGCTGCCGGGGACGTGCCCGCTGCAGCGATGGGCGCGCCCGCGGCGGCGAGCCCGGCCAGGTTCAGTTGGCCTTGCGGATCGCGCGAGAGACGAATGTGCGGGCGGTTGAGGAGGATCGAGGAGACGTCCACGGATTTTCGGAGCAGCGGCCCCAGCCGCACCAGGGCGCTGGCCGACTCCACCCGGATCAGCGGTTCGCCGGATGCCGCGGGACCTTCGTAGATCGCCACCCCCTGGAGGCGCAAGGCGATGCCGCCGTGCCAGCCCAATGAGAGGCGCTCCAGCGTCACGGGGCGATGCAGCGCCTTGTGCGCCTCGCTGACGAGCCGCGGGCGGTAGCGGTCGGCGTCAAACGTGGCGAGGAAGACCCCGAGGCCCGCCGCCGCCAGCAGGAAGAGGATGCCGATGGCCACCAGGAGTTTTTTCATCGCCATGACTCATTATACTCCTGCGGCGAGCCAGCGGAAACCCTGCGAGACCGACGCCCCACAGGAGCAGTGAGGCGGGCTCGGGGATGGCTGGAGGCGCTGGACCGTCTGTGGATGAAGGTGCTGGGTCCGCGTGCGGCAAGGCGTCATCTCCGCCGATGGTCCGCCCAGGAGAGAACGGTTCGCCGCTGATGCTGGAGTGCAGGACGAACGAGCCGTCACCGTCCGGGAAGCGCGTCAGCGAGGCATCCTGGCCGCCTTCCGCGCCGTACGCCGCCGAATCGATGAGCGTCAGGGCGGCATCCTGCACGGTCACCGTATCACCGCCATTATTCAGACCCAATCCGCCGAAGACCACGAAGAACCCGTACGACGGAATCGAGGCGTCCGCCCCGAAGATGTGCCGGACCTGCACGGCATCCGAGAGGCGCCAATCCGCCAGCGACACGATGGCGGGGCCGGTATTGACCAACTCCACAAATTCGTCCTGGGTCGAACTCACCACCCCGTCCCCATTGGCATCGCCGATGCCGGCCGGCGGATCCGCCAGAATCTCATTGATGAGTACCGCCGCCTCGATGCCTGGATGATCCCAGCACAGCGCCGCCCAAACGACCAGCACAACCCATGTCCACCGCTTCATTCCACTCCACCTCCTTAAGAATAAAAAACACGCAGGCGAGAGCGTCTCTCTCCTGCGTGTCAGGTTATTGTCGCGGTGGAATAGACAGCACGTCACGTGCCAACTGCGATGCCGATTGCTCTCCTTACGCTATAGCGACACGACGCCTCGCTGCGGTGTCGCGCCGGCGCGCCACCCTCGATGCAGCATCACAACAGCTTCCACGGCCAGACCCGAACCGTCACCGGCCCGATGATCTCCTCCAGGCTCACGGGCCCGAACATGCGGGAATCCAGGCTGTGCTCGCTCTGGTCTCCCACGAGGAAGAACTCTTCCTCGCCCAGCTGCCATTCCCGGCCGCCGAAGCGGATCCGTTCGTTCGGCAAGCCGGCAATCCGCTTGACCACGGCCTGGCCGCCCAGCGCGTCGGGACGCACGGCGACGATTTCGCCCAGGCGGGGTTGGCGGCCGCCGTACGCCTCGCGGTCAACGAGCACGAGCTCTCCGGGGTGGAGGAGGGGCGACATGCTGTGGCCGTAGACCCGCATCAGCCGCCCGAGGGAGCGGCGGGGGCTACTTCTTCTTGGCGGCTTCGGCCTTGTGGAAGAGGTCGCTGATGCTGGCGACGGCATCCATGAGCTCCTGCGACTTTGCCGGATCGACGTGCTGCTTGTTGTAGGAGCACAGCTTCGCGGCCTTCCAGAACGTCTCATGGAGATCCGGGAACATCGACAGCGCCTCGGGCTTGAAGTAGTCGGTCCAGAGGATGAGGAGCTCCTGCTTGCACAGCTGCGCGTGGGCTTCCTTGGTCTGGACCATGCGGACGATCGTGTTGCGGTGCTCGAGGACTTCGTTGGCGGGCGCGTTCGGGCCGGGCGTGGGGAGTGCGGCGAGCTTCGTGTTCATCGTATGGACCGTCTTGGCCGAGACGCCCGCCAGGTGCGGATCGTAGATGCCGCACGGCACGTCGCAGTGCGCGTAGAGCGGTTCGATCCCAAGGAGCCGGTCAACCAGGCGAGTCATGCGGCGGATGAACGACATGGGGACCTCCTTTGCGGATTGACTCAGGGCCTCACCACACCAACTGGACCTTATTATAGCAAGGCCAGCCGCTGTTGACTTTTTACTTTTGACCATTCGCTTCCCAGAGTCGTTGCAGGACCTTGAGGGCAGCGCGGAAGGTGGCGTCGGGGGCGCGATTGTCGGAGAGGCGCGTCCATTCGCGGCCGCTCCAGCCCCGCCGAGGGCGGGGCTCGAACTCCGCGCGCAGCCGGTCGTAGTGCTCCGGCTTCGCTTCGGAGAGGTCGCTCTTCGCCGCGTAGCGGGCGGCCACGCGCCGCAGCGCCACGGCTCGCGGCACGACACACTCAAAGAAGTGGAACGAGGCCCCCCGCCGCCTGGCGATCTCCCGCAGCAGCTTCCGGCCGGAGGTTTTGGAGAACATCCCGTCGCAGACGACCGAGCGGCCCTGGGCCGCCAGCGCCTCGGCCCGGCGGATCAGCCGCTGGTAGACGAGCTCGGAGACGTGCGGCGCGTAGAGGCCGCCGGCAAATCCCTGCCCGCCCCGGCGCCTGGCGGCGAACTCTCGCAGGCGGATCTCATCCGTGCGCAGCCACACCGCACCCAGCGCCCGGCTGAGCGACCGGGCCAGCGTGCTCTTCCCCGTCCCGATGAGGCCGCCGACCAGGATGAGCCGCGGCGGCGCGAACGCGCGCGCATAGCGGACGGCCAGCTGAAAATGGCGGCGGGACAGGCTGCGGATGCGCCGGCCCTCGGCGGTGCGGGGATGCTGGAGCCAGGCGAACCCGCGCACCTTGCCGCGCACCAGGCTGCGGTGGCACCGGTAGAACGGCAGCACCGCCTCGAAGGTCGGCTCGGACAGCCGCCTCCGGTACCGGTCGACCAGCGCGGCGGCGAGGTCCGCGCGCCCGCGGAACTCCAGGTCCATCACGAGGAAGCTGAAGTCGTTGGCGAGATCGGCGCACCGGAACGCCGGCTGGAACTCGACGCAGTCGAAGATGACGGGGCTGGTCAGGCCCGCCTGCCGCGCCGCCACATGATGGCGCGAGCGGCTCGGCGCAGGCAGGCAGATGTTCTCGCAGCGCAGATCGCCGTGGCCGTCGATGATGCGGCCCTCCCGGACGCGCCGCGTCAGGAGCGGCTCATGGAGTGCTAGGTACTGGCGGTACGCCGACTCGAGCCGCACCCGGTCCGCTTCCGGCAGGAGCCGCCCGACGAACGGCTGGCACTCGCGCAGGTTGCCGAGCACCAGCTCGGCGACCCGTGCCGGCTCGCCGTAGCGGGTCATCGATGGGCTGCGGGCCGCGGAGCGGAAAAAAGGAATCAGCCGGTCCGCGATGCGCGCCACGTCCCGCCGGGTGACCCGGCGGCGCGCCACCAACCGGTCCAACATGCGCGCCTCCGGCAGCCGGCGCATCTGCACCACCCACTCGACCGCCCGGCCCGAGCCACCCAATCGCAGCCCGGAGGGCGCCTCGACGATGGGCACCATGGCGAGGTAGACCGATGGGGCCAGCCGCCGGTTGAGCGACAGCTCCAGGCGGCAGAACTTCTTGCGGAGAGCCAGCGTGGAGGCATCGAGGAACGGGAACGTGACCGGCTTCTTCAGCTTGTAGGCGAAGCGGCCGGCCAGGAAGACGTGTGACACATGGGTCTCCCGCCGCTCGACCGTGGCGACCGGGTGCGGATAGGAGGCGGGGCTGGAGAGAAACCGGACGATCCGCCGCTCGTGGGAGTCCATCAGAGAAGTTATTGTACAGGCTGCTTGAGTTTCTTGCACTCCCTTGCTAGAGTGATACCCAGCGTTGGAGGTGCCGCATGCAGAGACCAACCGGGATGGCCGTGTGGATCGCCGCGGTGCTGGTGCTGGGACTCACGGCCCCGGCGAGCGCCGAGACGATGGACGCCGGCAACGCGATCACCAAGCTGGGCCGTGGCGCCGTGAACCTGGCGACCGGCTGGGTCGAGATCCCCAAGCGCATCCAGGAGACATCCGTGGAGTCCGGGACGGCTGCCGGCTGGACGTGGGGCCTGCTACGCGGCCTGGGATATGGCTTCATCCGCACCGTCGCCGGAGCCTATGAAATCGTGACCTTCCCGTTTCCCGCCCCGCCCCACTACGAACCGGTCATCCAGCCGGAATACGTCTTCACGGACGAGTCGGTCGACTCCAGCTACCGTCGGTAGCGAAACCTCTTGCGTAATCGCTTCAACTTGCATAAAATTGCTCTAAGTCTAACCTACAACAGGAGGTGAGACGAATGGAATCCGGGGAGGTGGGATCGGGTTTCAATTCGCTCGTGGTGGAGCCGGTGCAGGCATTCGTGAACCAGCTCATGGCTTTTCTGCCAACGCTGGCCGGGGCGTTGCTGCTCTTGCTCGTGGGCTGGATCATCGCCAAAGGGGTCGAGGCGCTGGCGGTGCGGATTCTGAAGACGATTACGCTGGACAAGATCGCCGACCAGATCCAGCTCAGCAACGTGCTGAGCAAGGGGGGCATCAAGCACAAGCCGTCCGAGCTGGTCGGGGTCATCATCTACTGGCTCGTCATGCTGGCGGTCGTCATGGTGGTCTTCAACGCGCTCCAGCTGACGGTGGCTGCCGAGCTGTTCCAGGATATCGTCACCTTCATGCCGAACGTGGTCGCGGCGGTCTTCATCCTCATCGTGGGGATGTTTGCGGCGGCGTTCGTCTCCTCCACCGTCCGGACTGCGGCCAGCAACGCGGGGATCCTCCAGGCACATCTGATCGGCCAGCTGACCCAGACGGTCGTGGTGATCTTTGCGATGGTCGCCGCGCTCCAGCAGCTGAAGATCCCGTTCTTCGGCGAGGTGTTCCTGATCATCCTGGGCGGCATCAGCCTGGGCTGCGCGATCGCCTTCGGGCTGGGCTGCAAGGAGCTTGCCGGCCGATGGGTGTCGGACATCGTGGACCAAGTGCAGGGACGCAAGCGTTAGCGCGAGTGGTTCGATCCGGTTTCTCCGTGGCCCCGCGATTACCGCTCCTCTTGGCGGTGATTGCGGGGTTGTTCTTGACCCCTCCCGCCTTCGCGCTCAACGTCCAGCGGCTTGAGCCGGAGGAGATCGCCACCCTCGAGGCGCTTCTCACGGCGCTCGAACCGGCGCTGGCCGCCAAGAAACAGGATGGGTCCGCCATCCTGCTGACGTGGGAGGCGCTGTATGAGCCGCTCAGCTCGGAGCCGCGCGCGTTCCTGGATCAGTTCCGCGCGCTCAAGGCTGAAGGGCTCGGGGCGACCAGCCACTACTTCGGGGAAGCCGGCGCGCCTTCCGACATCGTCCCCGTGGGACCGCAACACACCCTCAAGCATGGCGAGCTGACCCCGCTGGATCCCCAATACCTCCCTCGCGAGGTGTTCGACGCGTACCAGCGGATGATGGACGCGATGCACGCCGCCCTGGGCAAGCGGCTGCTGGTCGAGTCGGGCTACCGCGCTCCGGCGTATCAGCTCTACCTCTTCCTCTTCTATCTGCCCAAGCACGGCCATTCCGTCACCGAGACCAACCGGTTCGTGGCGCTGCCCGGCTACAGCGAGCACGGGTATCCGCCCCGGCAGGCCATTGATTTCATCAATGAAGAGGGCATCAACGGTGAGGATCATCCGGAGGAGTTCGAGGCGCTGCCGGAGTACCAATGGCTCCAGCAGCATGCGGCCGAGTTCGGGTTCTTCCTCTCCTACCCTCGCGGCAACGCCACGAACACGGCCTTTGAGCCGTGGCACTGGCACTACGAAAGCAGCGACAAGCAACAAGCGACACGCAGCACTCCAACACCATGACGAAACCCACAAGCTTACTGCGATCCTTGGGACTCTTCGATGCGACGATGCTGGTGGTGGGCTGCATCGTCGGGGTGGGCATCTTCCGCACCGCCAGCTCCATCGCCGGGCACCTGCCCTCGCCCTCGCTCATCCTGCTGCTGTGGCTGGCCGGCGGGCTCGTGTCGCTCTGCGGGGCGCTGGGCTACGCCGAGCTGGCCGCGATGTTCCCCGCCAGCGGCGGCGACTACGTCTATATCACCGAGGTGTACGGCCGCTTCTGGGGCTTCCTCTTCGGCTGGACGAAGCTGTTCATCGAGCGGACCGGCACCATCGCGATCCTCGGCATCGTCTTCGCCGAATACGCCCGACGGCTCGTGCCCTACCCTGAGGGGATGCAGGGCTGGATCGCCGCCGCCGCGATCATCCTCCTGACCGTGGTCAACGTGGCCGGGGTGCGCTGGGGCACGGTCGTGCAGAACGTGTTCACGGCGCTGAAGATCGTGGCGCTGATGGCGCTGATCGCCGTGGGCGCCCAGGCGTTTGCCGCGCACAACACGGTCGCTCCCGACTGGACGATCCCCTCGCTGACGCTGCCGCTGATGCAATCGGCGGGGGTGGCGTTCGTGTTCGTCCTGTGGACGTTCGGCGGATGGACCGAGGCGGCGTACGTGGCGGAGGAGGTGAAGGAGCCGACGCGCAACATCCCGCGCGCCATCATCGGCGGGGTCGCGCTCACCACCCTGCTCTACCTGCTCGTCAACTGGAGCTACCTGCTCTTCATTCCCATGGAACGGCTGGCCCAGACGCCGCTCGTCGCCTCCAGCGTGATGCAGGACGCTGTGGGCCGCTCGGGGGCGGTGTTCATCGCGTGGATGATCGCCTGCTCGGCGTTCGGCGCGCTCAACGGCTACATCCTCACCGGCGGGCGCATCCTATACGCCATCGGCAAGGACCACGCGCTCTTTACGCGGCTTGGCACGGTCGATCCCGCGTGCCGGACGCCGATGCTCGCCCTGTGGACCAACGCGGCGGTCGCGATCGTGCTGGTCTTCACCAAGACGTTCGACCAGATCATGACGTACTCGACCGTCGTGATCTCCGTGTTCTTCACGATGGCGGTGTTCGGCGTGATGATCTTGCGCCGCCGGCATCCCCGCGCCGCGCGGCCGTACCGCACCTGGGGCTACCCCGTGACCCCGATCCTGTTCTGCCTGGTGTATCTGGGGTTCATCGCCGACGTCTGCGTCAAGGAGCCGCAAGAGGCCCTCTTCGGTTTCGGACTGCTCGCCCTTGGCCTGCCACTCTACTGGTGGTCACAGCGTTCCAAGTAGGCAGATGTCTCCTCGGCAACGCAATTCGGAGTTCGGAGTTCGGAGTTCGGAATCCGTCCACTCCGCACTCCACACTCCGCACTCCACACTCTTCCGATGAGCCTGTTCGCGGTCGCGATCACGGCGTGCGCGCTGTTCCTGCTCGGCTACGCCGTGTACGGCCGGTGGC